>DKDF01000063.1 GCA_002451755.1 Ruminococcaceae bacterium UBA6855 | reverse complement strand
CCCGGGATTCCTGCTCGCGGGTATTCTTGTGCCCAAGATAGTCGAAAAGCTCGGCAAGCGCGCTGACTCGCGCAGATTCTTCCAGATCTGCTGCGTCAGCGCAATAGTGCTCCACCTGCTCTTCGCGCTGACCACCTACGGCGGTCTTGTCAACAAGCCCGCAGGCGAATCCGCTTCGATATTCACGGCTATCCTCGTTATTCTCTTCACGGGTCTTACCACCATCCCGCTTGAGTTCAAGAACCTCATGCAGAAAGAGATGGAGGCAGAGACGGTCGACTATATCGAATGGAAAACAGGCCGCCGCGTCGAGGGCATCATGCTCTCGATAATGAGCTTCACCGGAAAGATCGAGAACACCTTCGCTTCGTCCATCGGCATCGCCATTCTCGGCGTTGTGGGCTATGTCAGCCACACAGAGGGCTCGCTGATTCAGAACCACAACACCAATCTCGCGCTGTTCGCAATGACGACGATAGTCCCCGCCATAGGCTATCTGCTCATGCTCATACCTATACACTTCTATAACATCACCGGCGAGGGACACAGAAAGATGATGTCCGACATTGCCGAACGCCGCGCATCGATAGCCGCAGAGACTGCCGCCGAGATGCAGAGCGCAGGAGAGACAAAATGAACCCACGCTTCGTTTTCATAGCCGATACCCACCACTTCTCGCGCACCCTGTCCGACGGCGGCGAGGCATATGCCTACCGCAGCGGCTCGGATCAGAAGTGCCTCGAAGAGACGGGCGAGATAATCGACGCGGCTTTTGAGAAGATACTCGAAGACCCGCCCGCCGCGGTGATGATAGCCGGAGATTTATCCGACGACGGCGAGCGCATATGCCACGAGGAGTTCCGCGAAAAGCTGCGCGAGCTCCAAAAGCGCGTTCCCGTATATGTCATAACCGCGACGCACGACTGGTGCTGCGACGAGAATCCACGCAGATTCACGGGCGGTGAAGTCACAAACGACGTTGAGACCGTTCCGCACGAGGAGTTGAGCGAATTCTACCGCGAATTCGGGCTCGACCGCGCGATAAGCTCATACAAGACGCATCTCGGCATATACTCATATGTCGCGCAGATTGCCGACGGAGTCCGCCTGCTCGCGCTCAACGACGATCAGAACGGCAAAGGGCGCGCGGGCTACACCCCCGACCACATGGCGTGGGTCGAGGAACAGATACGCAAGGCAAAAGAGGACGGTCAGCTGATGATCGGCATGGAGCATCACCTGCTCATCGCGCACATCCATCCGTTTATCACGAGCGGTCACTGCGTCGGCGACCGCGAAGAGGTTGCCGCGAAATTAGCAGACGCAGGGCTTCGCTATATGTTCGTCGGTCACTCGCATATTCAGAGAATAGATACTTTTGTATCACCCTCGGGTAATCCGATAACAGAAGTGAACATAGGCTCGCTGTGCGGCTATCCCGCGCCGATAGTCAATGTCACTGTAACGGACGACAGCCGCCTGCACATAGTCACGGAGCATCTTGAGAGCTTCGAGGGCGCAGACGACGCGCAGGAGTTTTTGAAAGCGCACGCGGTGCAGATGATAGACCTGCCGCTCAAGGGCATACTCGAGAACCGCGAAGAGTTCGGCAAAAGGCTCGACGCGCTCGGCGCGAACGGCAAGAAGATATCGGCACTGCGCCCGATAGCAAAGCCGATTGCAAAGCTGCTGCTCGAATCCGATGTGATGAGCTTCTACAAAAAAGTGAACCGCCTGACCTTCGGCAAAGTTCTCCGCAAAGAGGACGCCGAGGAGCTCGCGGACATGAAAGTTATCGACATTGTTCACAATGTCCTGCTCTCGTTCCTCGACGGCGGCATAAACAGAGTTGACAGGGACAGCGCATACTACCGCCTCGTCACCGGGACGATATCGATTCCCTCGCGGATAATGAAAAACAACTCGCTGTTCAGAAAACTCAATGAGTGCGCCGACGCGATACTCACGGGCAGCGACCCCGACCCCGAGGACGCAATAATATAAAAAATACAGGGCTTCCGTAAAAAATCGGAAGCCCTGTTTGATTTTCTGCTGTCAATGGAAGTCCCACGAATCGATATCGGCATAGACATCGTTAGCATGATTAGCGTTGCCGTATTTCAGCGTGCGCGTGTATATTGCAAGCCCGGAACGGTAGCAAAGCGGTACGAAAGGCATATCGGCATTGAACGCATCTATAAATGTGTTCACATCGGACGAGCCTGCGAGGAATGCCGAATACGCAGTGCTGGCGGCGCCCGAAGTGTTGATGCCGTAAGCCACGCTGCCGCCGCTCTTGAGAAGCGGCGAAAGGCTCATATTCTCGGTGAGCTTGACCTCGCCTATATACATATCATATTTGCCGGACGCGACCGCCGAGCGGTAATCTTTTTCGCTCAGCGCGCTGACGGTAACGGAGATTTTGAGCTTTTCGAGCATCTCTTTTATGCTCTGCGCCGCCGCCGATTTGAAGCCGTTATCTTTGTTGACGACTATCTTTAGAGTGAGCTGTTTTTTGCTCGCGTCTGCGCGCACGGCGTCATTTTTCGAAGTATATCCCGCCTCATCGAGCAGCTTTCCCGCCGCTTCGAGGTCGGTCTTGACTGTATAATCCTTGCCGGAGATAACATTCCAATCGGGGTTAAACGGAGTATACGCCGCTTTTGCGTGACCCTGGAACGACTCGTCGGCGAGCTTCGCCCTGTCAATGGCAAGCGCCACCGCCTGACGCACCTTCTCGGATGAGAGCGCGGAGCTGCTCTTGTTGAAAGCGAGATAGACTAAATTATTCATCAGGATATCCGCGACCGACGCGGAATAGCGGGTATAAGAGCCGCCGCGCAGATCGTCAAAAGCGAAGCTGATATTACCGATGGCGAGGGTATATTTGAGCATGCTCAAATCTTTGACATCATAGAGAGTGATGCTCGTTTTCTTCGGCGAGAAGTTACCGCGCGCGCTGCTCGCTTTGAGATAGCCGACGCCGTTTTCCGCAGAATATGTGTATCTGCCTCTGCCCGCTGCGCCGTCCTCGGTCGAGCCGCCCTTTGTGATGGCAAAGGTCAGGCAGTTGACAGCATAGGGATCGTCATCGGAGAGAGAGAACACAACGCTGTTCCCGCTGACCTTTGCGCTGCTGAAATTCGCAAGCTGAGTTTTATATGCGGGCGATTTCTTCGCGCTCTCAAACGAAGCGACAACATCGGAAGCCGAGACACCCGAACCATCCGAGAATTTTGCAGACGCAAGAGATACCGTCAGGGTTCGACCGCTGCGGCTGTAATTCGACGCGAGAAGCGGCTGAGGATTATAATTTTTATCGAGGGCGAACAATCCGTCATAGATAAGCGGCATCAGCTGCTGATTGAGCATACTTGTTGCCGTAAAGGGGTTAAGCTTGTCGCCTTTTGAATACGGCAGTTTGAGGGTCTGCACCGCTTCGACCGCATCGGGCGGCATGGTGGTTGTTTCGTCCCCGCCGTCCTTTTTGTTTGAACAGCCGCTGAATGCGAAAGAAAGCGCGACCATCAGCACAAGTATCGCCGCCGCGGCGCGGATAAATTTTTTCTTCATACTTATCTCCTCTCGGGGGAAGTGTAAAGCTATATAGCTTTACGTTATTTTATCAGATCTTTGATTATCTCGCCCGCCATTATCATGCCTGCAACAGGCGGCACAAAAGATATGCTCCCGGGCAGTGCCCTGCGCGAAGTCACTTCGGCGGTCTCGTTCGGCTTTATCGGCTGCTCGGGCGACCAGACGACTTTCAGGTGACTTATGCCTCTGACCCTCAGCTCGCGGCGCATCACGCGACACAGCGGGCAGACCGAAGTTTTTGTGATATCTGAGACTCGAAAAAGTGTCGGGTCGAGCTTATTTCCCGTACCCATACATGATATCAGCGGTATCCCCCGCCTCTGCGATTCGACGGCTAACGACAACTTTGCCTGAACGGTATCGACCGCGTCTGCCATATAGTCATAGCGGTTCTCGAAGAAAACCGCAGAATTTTCTTCGAGATAAAACCCGTCGATAATATTCACCTTGCAGTCGGGGTTTATATCTTTTATTCTCGCCGCCGCGACCTGAGTTTTTTTCATGCCGACCGTCGAAGAGAGGGCGTATAGCTGGCGGTTGATATTGGTAATCGCCACCTCGTCGTTGTCGATAACGGTCAGCTCGCCGACTCCTGCGCGGGCGAGCGCCTCAACAGTATAAGAGCCGACGCCGCCGAGTCCGAACACCGCGACATGGCAGCGGCTCAGCCTTTCGACCGACTCCCCGCCTATGAGCATTTCACTTCTTGAAAAGCGCGAAAGATCCAAAATATCTGCCTCCGGTAGTTTCTTATGGGATTATTGTACACCATGGGCGAAGATTTTGCAATTTTTTATTGATAAAAGCGCGGTTGCGGTTGTTTTTTTGTCCGACAGAGGTTATAATTAAATGAATATCAATCAAAATAAAGGATGTCATTTGAAATGAAATTAGGAATAGTAGGTCTGCCGAATGTCGGCAAGAGCACACTTTTCAACGCCATCACAAACGCGGGCGCGCAGTCCGCGAACTATGCGTTCTGCACCATCG
>DKDF01000080.1 GCA_002451755.1 Ruminococcaceae bacterium UBA6855 | reverse complement strand
GCAGGCAAAAGAGAAGCTTAAAAAGAGCCTCTTCGCCCTCGAAATGATATAAGCTCGAAAGGAACGGCGCATGGATGCCGTAAGGCGAAATAATGCTGAATATTATGCTAAGCGGATGCTGCGGAAGCATGGGCAGAGCCGTCACCGCTTTTGCCGACAGCCGCGACGATATTAAAATAACAGCGGGAATAGACCGCGAGGGGCGCGAATGCAAATTTCCAACATTTGTCTCGCCTTTCAGCTTCAACGGAAAGGTCGGTGCTATAATCGACTTTTCGTCCCCTGCTGCCCTGCCGGGTCTGCTTGAATATGCAACCAGCGCAAGGACTCCGACGGTCATTGCGACAACGGGTTTGAGCGAGGCGCACACAGCACTTATCTATAAAGCGGCAAAAGAGATACCGATATTTTTCAGCGCGAACATGTCGCTCGGAATAAATCTGCTCTGCGAGCTCGCAAAAACCGCGGCGAGGGTGCTGGGCAGCACATATGACATAGAGATAGTTGAGACTCACCACGCGCAGAAAGCCGACGCACCGAGCGGAACGGCGCTGATGCTCGCGGACGCGATATCATCGGAGCTTGAGCGAAAGCCGTACTACGAATATGACCGCCATCTGCGGCGCACAAAACGCCTGCACGATGAAATAGGCATACACTCGATACGCGGCGGAACGTCGGTCGGCGAACACGAGATTATATTTGCAGGCTATAATGAAACGATAAAGCTCAGCCACTGCGCGCAGAGCAAGGAACTGTTCGCAGCGGGAGCTGTGAACGCCGCGAAATTCATACAAAACAAAGAACCCGGGCTCTACGGCATGAGCGACATGATAGACGGAAAGGATGCGAAGAAGTGAAGATAATCGAATCGATAAGCGTGAGCGAGGACGCGACTCTTTTTTCGCTCAGCGACTCCCCCGCCGACATAAACTTCATTGCGGGCATCTTCGAAAAAATTGCCGAAGCGGGAATAGATGTTGACATGATCTCACAGTTTCTGCCGAACAGTTCTCATGCGGGGCTTTCGTTCACGGTCAGCGACGACGATTTCGGCGGCGTGCTCGAGATAGCGACTCAGCTCAGAGCCGAAAACAAAAAGATAAAAATAAGCGTCAGCTCCGGCAACTGCAAGATATCTGTAAGCGGATCGGAAATGGAGGGGCGACCGGGCGTTGCGGCGCGGGTATTCAAAGCCGCCGCGGACGCTGGGTGCGACATAAGAATGATAAACACATCGGAGACCGAGATATCTCTGCTCGTTGTCAAAGCCGATGTTGACGCGACGGTCGCGGCAATAAAGAAAGAGTTTGAATAAAAATAATAAGCATAGAAAAAGGCCGCATCTCACGATGCAGCCTTTTTGAATTTTAAATCACACGCTCAGAAGTCCTGCGTCGAGCACGAACTGAGAGCCGGTCACATAACGCGCCTTGTCGCTTGCGATATAGAGAACCATATTCGCGACATCCTCGGGCTCGATCCAAGGCACGGGCAGAAGGTTGCCTGCGGAACGCTCGGCGATTTCAAGAGGAGTCGAATGCTCGAGAGCCGCAAGACCGTCGTTCATGGGAGTGTTTACTCCCGTCGGGTGGATGCTGACAACGCGGATATTATAGGGTGCAAGCTCGATAGCCCATGCCTTTGTAAGACCCGTGAGTCCCCACTTTGAAGCGGTATAGTGCGAAAGCCTGTTGCCGCCGCGCAGACCCATGACGGACGAGTTATTGATGATAACGCCGCTCTTTGCCTCCATCATGTATGGAACGACTCTGCGGGTAACTATAAACGGACCTTTAAGATTGATATCTATCATCGCATCCCACTCTTCGTCGGTCATCTTATCGACCGTAGCATAGGCGCAGATGCCGGCGTTATTGAAAAGTATATCTATCTTGCCGAACTCAGCGATAGCTCTGTCAACGGCGTCGGTGACAGCTTTGTCGTCTCTGACATCTCCGGCAGCGATAAGGCATCTTCTGCCAAGGGCTTCCACTTCCTCTTTCAGGCTCTTGAGCTCGTCGCTCGTGCCGAACGAGTATGCGGGATATTCAATCTTCTTTGCCACATCAAATGCAACGATATCGGCACCCTCTTTGGCGAGAGCGAGAGCGGTAGCTCTGCCCTGACCGTGTGCGGCGCCGGTTATAAATGCAACCTTGTTTTCAAAATCAGACATTACGGGTGTCCCCTTCTTTGCGATATTTGTAGAGCACTTCGTCGAGCGGAACCTTTGCGACGGTATTGAACAGATTCGTAGCGTACATTATGCCGGCAAAAGCGATAAGAAGAACTATCTCCTCGGTTGAAAAACGCTCGGAAAGCTTATTGTATATCTCGTCGGGTATATTGTGCGGATCCTTGCAGATGGCGCCGCCGAAATCGACGAGCAGCTTTTCGGTATCCGACAGATGCGGGTTGTCCGGATCGTCGCCGGAATCGATAAGTATTTTTCTGAAAAAGATCGAACATATCAGGCACTCGTTGCCCTCGGATATAGCGTGGGAGAACAGCGATATTGCGCGGTCGCCGATAACCGGCACGAGCTGATCATAGAGCGTGTACCACTCCATATACGCCTTGAATGCAGGGACATTGTGAAGCAGAGTGCGCTTCATGTTGGTGATGCGTCCGTGCTTTGCTATCTGATCTTCGTACTCCCTCTTGACCTCTTCCGATGAACTTTCGTACTCTGTCATAGGTAAAAAGCTCATGAAATTTTCCTCCTTTAAACCATTAAAGCTTTTATTCAAGCAAAAACCGGCACAATGATGTGCCGTCTTTTTGTTATGCTGTTTTTTCTGTCTGCGCAGATACAGACTTTTTCTTAGAGCGACGGAGATTTTTCTCCGCCTTTCCCGTGAGCCTTATCTCCTCGGGGTCGTCCTTTATCTTATCCATAATGACAAACAGCAGCGTCATCATCAGAAGATACGGAACGGGGCTGAACAAGCCCGGATTGACAAGGGACATCAGCTGCATGCCGATATATGCGATAAAAATAAACTTGTTCGTCAGAGTGTTGCGGCGCGCAAAGTAGACAATACGCGCGACGAATATATATCCGTAAGCCGCGATGCCGACTATACCGAAGCTGCCGATAACCTGGAACGGCGAGGAGTGATACCAACACAGCGCGCCTTTTGCGGAATGATGGACATCCCTGTTGCCGAAATATCCGAGTCCTCTGCCAAAGACAGGATTTGAAAGAAAATCCTCAACGGCGCGGCGCATGAGCCTGACTCTTATCTCGTTATCGTCTATCTGGAGAAGTCTCAGGAGCATATCGCGGAAGAAATAAATGAGATCCCAGAAGAATACGAAGAACATCACAATTCCGACGGCTATTATGATAATATTATGTATCCTGTGGCGTTTATCGAGGCAGAGAAGCGCTATCATACACATCATGACTTCCGCAGTGCCGACTATTGCACCGCCGCGCGAACCGGTTATCATCATACAGCCGTAGAACAGCATACCGACCCAGAACCAGCCATGATTGCCCTTTATCGAGCGCAGGAACGCAAACGGCAGAGCGAAGATAAGAAAAGTTGAGGCGTTGTTGCGCCACTGGAAAGCGAGAAGTCCGTGGGTCGAAATCACCTTATCGAGATGCTCGCCGTAATATTCGAGAATCATGAAGCAGCAGAACAGCCCCATAATTATCATTATCTTTGATATCTTATCCGGCAGAGAATAGTTTTCTCTCAGGCGGACGTGCGAGTTCATGAGATTATAGAACAGCAGCATACCGAAGCCGAGACCGAGAGTGAAGAATATCGGCATCAGGCTGAAATATTCTTTCGCGGTTATCTTGCCGAGACCGCCGAGGGTAACTGCAACAGAAACCGCAAGCATCGGCCAAAACAGCTCGCCGTGAGGCAGCTTGCGCTGATAATAATTGAAATGGAAGATTATGGCCGCCGCTGCCGGGACGGCAAGCCAGACCATTTTGATAAACTCATCGTAAGAATTGTTGCACTTTATAAGGCAGAGGCAGAGCAAAAGAAACGGTTCAAGCGCTACCATAACATCCTCGCAGAAAACGAGTATAGTGCAGATAATCGCCGCAAAGATAAGAAGCCCTATAGCCTCCACACGCAAGACGGTGATAAAACAGGCTATAAGGAAGCAAACCCACATGAACCAATCAGTGGAAAGATAATGTTCAATATTTTTTCTGACGCTTTCAAATTTCGCGTTTTTTGTCAAGTTCATGCTCCTCATTGACTCTCCGATCGTCTGAAATATTTTCACAATACATCAAACGAATCGGCTGTCAAAAATACTGCCGAAAGCCGCAGATACAGTTCCCATGTTTAGCAGTTTATTTTATCACAAATTCATCGAAAAATCAAGAAATAACAATTAATCAAACTTTATTATTTCTTCTGCAAGGGCACTTGCCGCGTCAAATAAGTCGTGGCGGCAGTAAATCTGCAATTCATCCATGCTGTGAGTTCCGTCGGACGACACAAAGAGCTTTTCTATTCCGAGCGCGGCAGGGTCGGCGTCGTTTAACGCGCACCCGCAGACGGCGTAAACTTTTGCTCCCGCTTTAATAGCTCTTCTGCACACTCCGCTCATTACTTTTCCGTTGGCACTTTGGGAGTCGAATCTCCCCTCGCCCGTTATAACTACATCGGCGTCTGCGGCAAGTTTATCAAAGCCGGATTCGTCCAGAACTATATCTATGCCGCTTCTGAGCTCGGCATTCAGGAAAGCTGCCGCGCCTGCGCCGAGACCGCCTGCGGCGCCCGCACCGGAAAGATTTTCCGAGTTGAAGTTGAGATCTCTTTTGAGAACATCAGCCATATGGCGGAGCCCTCGGTCGAGCAATTCGACCTGCTCTGTATTCGCACCCTTTTGCGGCGCAAAGACATAAGCCGCGCCATCAGCACCGAAAAGCGGATTAGTGACATCGCACGCGGCAACTACGGGAACACAAAACGGCTCTTTGGACGGAATAATACGCTCGACATCTATCAGCGTTCCGCCGACAGGAACAAAGGAATTGTTATTTTTATTTATAAAACGAAAGCCGAGCTCCGACGCCATACCTGCGCCGCAGTCGTTAGTCGCGCTGCCGCCGAGGCCTAAAATAATACGCTTCGCGCCGCGATTTACGGCATCGCGTATAAGCATGCCGACGCCCGAAGTGGTTGTAACGGTCGGGTCGGCTCTGTCGCCCGCGAGCGAAAGCCCGGCGCAGGAGGCGGTTTCGATAACAGCCGCGCCGCTCTTGAGCATATAATACTCGGCGCGCAAAAATAAGCCGAACGGATCTTTGGCATCGGCAGATATCCACTCGCCGTCGTTAGAGTTTGCAAAACTTGAGCAAAGCCCCTCGCCGCCATCGGCAGCGGGGAGCTTTATCACATTGCAGTCGGGTATTATGTTTCTGAGCGCCGATTCGATTATATCGCAGACCTCGGAGGAAGTCAGCGTACCTTTGAAAGAATCGGGTGACAGCAGAATATTCATATTGTCTTATCAGTCTTTTGTAAGCATTCTGATATATCTCTTGAAGAACGACACGCCCTCATCAAGAACAGCAACGGGGCAGCGCTCGTTGGTAGCGTGGGTGCAGAGAAGAAGCTTCGTGCTCACATGGAAGGGAGCGAAACGATAGATATTCTCGCAGACGGGCTCATAGAAGCACGCATCGGTGCCGCCCATAACAAGATACGGTGCGACAATGACATCGGGATCGGATCTGACGCATATCTCTTCGATGACCTTGAAAGCTCTTGAATCGGTCGAAGAGAACTTGGAAGCTTCTTTATGCTTGAGGCATTTTATCTCAACGTCCTTGTTCTTGATGACCTTATGCAGATGCTTCTCGACATCCTCGGTGGTGGTGCCGGGCATCATTCGGAAGTTCGCTGTGACAGACGCTTCCTGCGGAAGGACATTGGCGGCAGGGCTGCCCTCAGCCATAGTAACGCCGGTAGTGGTTCTGATAAGAGAAGCCGACGGCGGAATCTGCTCCATGATGAACTTCGCGAGAGGTTTGAGCAGCCAGAGGTTGCAGGCAACGACTCTGACGGGATATGTAGTTCTTCTGCCGAGGTTTGAGAAGAGCTTGAGAACGAACGGCTCAAGCTTCGACTTGAACTGATGGTTTTCAACATCTCTGACGACATTTGCAATCTTACCGATAGCGCTGTGCTTCGGGGGCTGAGAAGAATGGCCGCCCTTGGCTCTGACGCTCATCGAGAAGTCGGCATAGCCCTTTTCGGCGATACCGATACCGGCAAGGTTGCCCTTGAGGACATGCTTGACATTTATGGGCAGAATAGCGCCGCCCTCGTCAATAACGCTGTCGAGGTGAATTCCGCGGGACTTGAGCGTCTCCATAATAGCCTTTGCGCCGGCATTCTCAGACGCCACGACTTCCTCGTCGTGACCGAAGCAGAGATAGACATCTCTCTCAGGCTCATAGCCCTCTTCGAGAAGAGTCTCAACAGCTTCCATGACGCAGATAAGGTGGTTCTTCATATCAAGAGCACCTCTGCCCCAGATGAACTCGCCGTCGTTATAGCCGCTGAACGGCTCATGAGTCCAGTCGCCCTCGGTGCCGGGCTCGATCGGAACGACATCCTGATGCGAAAGCAGAGCTATCGGCTCGAGGTCGGGGTTCTTGCCCTTCCAGTGATAGAGCAGGCTTGCTTCGGCGATATCCTCGCGCTCGAGGGTCTTATGCAGCAGAGGATATGACTCCTCAAGAAATTTGTGGAATTTTTCGAACTGCGACCAGTCGACCTTATCTTTTTCGGGATAAGATACGGTGGGAATCTGAATAGCACCGCTCAGGTGCTTTGCAACACGCTCAACATCGACATTCTCTTTTTCAAGAGGCTTTGTCTCCCTCTTCTTGGGGACAAAGAATATGGCTCTGATGAGGGTTATGACGATAAAAATACCGAGAGCTATCAGAATGCCGTAAAGTATTTTGAGTCCCATTGTTTTTCTCCTTTCACGCCACGCGGCGAAACAAATTGATATACACTTTGATGCGGTAAAGCCCGAAGTCAAATATCTACATAATAATATCAGAAAATCGCCGTTCAGACAATAGACGAAATGCAAAAAATTGCCGCAAAAACATAGAAAATTTATATGATTACATGTCAAAGAGGCTTATCTGTGTGGTTTTCGGGATATCTTCAAGTGCGCCCGCCGCCTCGAGAGCCTCGATAACGGTTTTGGAAACGCTCGCGCGTCTGCGCAGATCTTCGACGGATAGGTACTTGCCCTCACCGTCATCGCGCGCCGCAGCAAGCTGCTCCGCGGCAACGCCGCCGCATCCGCCGAGAGCGGAGAACGGAAGCCTTATCTTACCGTCTTCGATATGATAGACCTTTGCATCGGAATTATAGACATCGACCGGGAGGAACTGCACTCCGCGCGCCATCATCTCATTGACGACCTGGAGAGAAGTAAACATATTCTCCTCCTTGGCGGTGGCTTCCTTCATGTTCATCTTTGTCTTGAGATATTTCATCTTGTTCTTGACAGCTTCCTGACCCGCCATGATGGACACGGTATCAAGGTCTTCGCCGCGGACAGTCATATATGTCGCGTAGTACTCGACGGGATAATAGAGCTTATACCACGCAAGGCGCATGGCGGCGATAACATACGCCGCGGCGTGAGCCTTCGGGAACATATATTTTATTTTAAGACAGCTGTCAATATACCACTCGGGGACATTATTCGCGCGCATCGCAGCCTTATGTTCGTCGGTAAGGAGCTTTTTCGCTTTACCCTTACGGGTTATCTCCATTATCTTGAACGCCATGCTCGGCTCGACACCATTATGTATGAGATAGGTCATGATGCTATCTCGTGTTCCGATAACGTCGGAAATGGTGCAGGTGCCGTTATCGATAAGGTCTTTTGCGTTGCCGAGCCAAACATCGGTGCCGTGGGAAAGTCCGGATATCTGGAGCATATCGGAGAAGTTCTTAGGTCTTGAGTCAAGAAGCATCTGACGCACGAACGGCGTTCCGAGTTCGGGCAGAGATAATGTACCTGTATTGCAGTCAATATCCTCTTCCGTTACACCCATGGGCTCGGGAGTCAAAAGCATCTCATAGAGCTTCGGGTCGCAGACATCGGCGTCCATAACAGATGTTCCGGTCAGATTTTCAAGATGCTTATAGAATGTCGGCACATCGTGGCCGAGAATATCAAGCTTGAGTATCGTATCATGGAGCGCATGGAAGTCGAAATGCGTTGTTCGAGTGCCCTTATCCGGATCGTCCGCAGGATGCTGGATAGGCGTGAAGTCCTCCGCCTCTTTATAGTCCGGCACAACGACCATTCCGCCGGGGTGCTGACCGGTTGTGCGCTTTATTCCGACGCAGCCCTGGACGAGCCTGTCCTCCTCCGCGCGCTGAACGGTCATGCCCTTTTCATCGAGCCATTTCTTGACGAAGCCGTAGGCGGTCTTATCGGCGAGAGTGCCGATTGTACCTGCCTTGAAAACGTTTTTAGCACCGAAAAGAGTTTCGGTATACTTATGCGCCTGCGACTGGAAATCACCGGAGAAGTTAAGGTCGATATCGGGCTGTTTATCGCCGTGGAAACCGAGGAATGTTTCGAACGGGATATCGTGGCCGTCGCGGACGAGCGGTTCGCCGCATATCTCGCAGTTCTTCGGCGGCAGGTCGAAGCCCGAACCGATTGAGCCGTCCATGAAGAAGGTGCTCTTCTTGCAGTGCTTGCACAGGTAGTGCGGCATAAGCGGATTGACCTCGGATATCTCCGCCGCGAAAGCGACAAATGACGAGCCAACCGATCCTCGCGAGCCGACATAATAGCCGTGATCCATGGAGAACTTGACGAGTCGCTGGGCGATGATATAAAGCACGGCGTAGCCGTGTTCGATAATTGAGCTGAGCTCTTTTTCAAGACGCTTTTCAACATATTCCGGCAGAGGGTCGCCGTAGATATCTTTCACATGCTTATAGCATATCTCGCGCAGTTCTTCATCGGAGCCGGGGATTCGCGGAGGATATGTACCGTCCGGTATGGGCTGGATAACCTCGCACATATCGGCTATCTTATTGGTGTTTTCAATGACAACCTCGCGGGCGGTCTCCTCGCCGAGATAGGCGAACTCATCGAGCATCTCCTGCGTTGTTCTGAAATAGAGCGGAGCCTGCTGCGCGGCGTCGGTAAAGCCCTGACCGGTCATGATAATCTCTCTGAAAACGCTGTCGCTCTTATCCATGAAATGGACATCGCAGGTAGCGACGGTGAGCTTGCCGAGCTTGTCGGCGGTAGCGATTATCTTTTTGTTTATATCCTCGAGCCCCTGAGCATCCTTGACTCTGCCCTCTCTGATAAGGAAGGCGTTGTTGCCGTTTGGCTGTATCTCAAGGTAATCGTAGAACGAGGCAATTTCAAGCACTTCATCGTCGGATTTTCCGTCAAGTATGGCTCGGTAAACTTCGCCCTGTTCGCACGCGCTGCCGACAATTATACCCTCGCGGAACTCTTCTATAACCGAGCGCGGGACACCGGGCTTGCGGCTGAAATATTCGAGATTTGATTTTGTGATTATTTTATAGAGGTTTTTAAGTCCAACATAGTTCTTTGCAATGAAGATTATGTGGTTATATTTCTTTTTCTTCTCGGCAGGATCGACGACACGGTCGTCAAAATAATAGCCCTCCATGCCGTAGAGTATCTTTATCTTGCCCTTTGCCGCGGCACAGGCTTCGGGGAACGCCTGAACAACGCCGTGGTCGGTTATGGCTATTGCCTTATGTCCCCACGCTATAGCGCGCTCAACGAGCTTTGTGGCACTCGAAACGGCATCCATAGCGGACATCGTGGTATGCAAATGGAGCTCGACGCGCTTCTCGGGCGCATCGTCCTTCTTTTCGATAAGATCGATTGTCGTTATGGCTCGCGCGTTTATGCAGTCGCACTTCATATAGGAGTCGTAGTTGACAACGCCTCTGACCATAACGGCGACGCCGTCTTTGATATTCTTGAGCAGGCTCTCGCAGTTTTCGGCAAGCTCAAATATCTTGACGGAATATGAATTTGTTTTATCTGTAATGCAGAAATTGATTATTTTTCTCTTGCCGTCGCGTGTGTCGCGCGACTCGAAAGAAAAGACGGTGCCCCAGACGACGACCGAGCCGGAATCGGAAGCTATCTCACTCAGGGGCATAGGCTTGGTTTTTATTATAGGTCCGTAGATCGGAACGGAATATTTCGTCGAAAACGGGTATTCGTCATATGTTCTCGTGAGATTGCTGAGATCTTTTTCCTGCGAGACTTTGTCGGCGAACGCGTTGCGTATGCCGCTGTCAAGCTCTTCCTGATACTGCATGACCTCACCGTCATCAACGGGTGCGCCGCTGTCGGTGAACTCAACGCCGACATCCTCGCCGAAGCGCTCGAATATCATCTGAGCAAAGCGTTTGGGTGCGCCGAGATTGTTTATGACATCCGCGCCGCTCTTTAGCTGGACGGACACCATATCGCCGAGCATGAAGCACTTTGCATCGTTTAAAAATCCGTTCGCGGCGGGAAACTCCCTGCGCAGAGAAACGAGCAGTTTGGCAAGCCCGAGTTCGCTCATCGGCTCTTTCGGAGCATCTTCGCGTTTTTCTTCTTTGACCGAGCAGTTTATCT
>DKDF01000077.1:27796-33629 GCA_002451755.1 Ruminococcaceae bacterium UBA6855 | reverse complement strand
TATGTTACTACTCTACACATATCATCCGCCCGCGAAGTGAATAGTGAAAAGGTACGCGGTATGAGCGGATATCTCCGACCGTGAAGTCTGTACAAATTTATTGACGCGCAACTTGCAGGGTACTACGACACACACTGCCCCGCAGCGGCTCTTTTTGATTTTTCGGTTGACCTTTTATATTTCTTCTGATAAACTTGTGGTATCAGGAGGGATAACAATGGCAAACGTCAAAAAAGCTCTTTATAACGTAGCCGTTTTTCTGGTCTCGCTGTTCATCACCGGCTCGATAAACGTCTCGAACATCAAAAACACTCAGGATACGAGCCGCGTGACGCTCACGGTAAATGAAACGGAGACGCTTCAGGAAATGAACGGCTGGGGCTCGGCTGCGGCATGGTGGGCGCAGGTCGCAGGCGGAAGCAAAAACGCCGACGATATCGCAAAGCTTCTCTACAGCAAAGAGGGTCTCGGGCTGAACATATACAGATACAATGTCGGCTCGGGCGAAAAGCAGAACCCCAACTCCCGTCTCGATCCCGATTCGTGGAAGAGCACGGCGAGCTTCCTTGTATATAACGAAAAGACCGGGAAGTATGAATACGACTGGTCGCAGGACGCGAACGCAATGAATATGCTGAAACTCTGCATGAGCTACGGCTGCATTGACTCCGTCGTTCTGTTTTCAAACTCGCCGCACTTTTCAATGACCGTTTCCGGTCAGGCGAGCGGCGGACTGAAGAAGCATCAGAACAATCTCAAGCCCGAATGTTATCAGGAATATGTTGACTATTTTCTTGACATAACCGAGCATTTTCTTGAGCTCGGCGTGCCCGTGAAATACATAAGTCCGATAAACGAACCGCTTGTTTCATGGGGCGGCGACAACGTCTATCAGGAGGGCTGCCACTACGACGAGGAGGAGATGTTCAAGCTCTACCGCATGTTTGCCAAGAGCATAAAGGCGCGCGGGCTCAATGTCAAAATGTCCATGTGCGAGGTCTCAAAAATAGGCAACCCTGCATTCGAGTATATTAAGAAAATCAGCAAGGACGAAGAGCTCAGCAGCGTCATGGCGACATATTCTTATCACTCCTACTGGTCCGACACGAACTATCTGCTCAAGAAAGTCTGGGGTCAGTATCTGAGAAGATACTATCCCGATGTGACGGTCGAGATGGATGAGTGGTGCGAGCTGCCCTGCCACAGCACGACGAGGTCGATATCCGGCGCGCGCACCATGGCGAGAACCATCTGCCAGGACATCATGTATTCAAACGCCACGGCGTGGACCTCGTGGGTCGCAGTCAGCGAATGGGGCGACAACTCCGACGGACTCATCATCGCCGACCACGAGTGCAACGAATATTACACAGCCAAGCGATACAATGCGCTCGCGCATTTCTCGAAGTTCGTCCCCGTCGGCAGCAAGGTCATCTCCAACGAAAAGGATGTCAACGACCGCGTCGCGTGGAAGATAAAAAATCAGATGGGCTTTGTTATCCTCAACAAAACCAACTGTGCGTCCTTCCTCACGCCGGACGGCAGCATAGTTGTCGTCATCGTCAACGACGATGCGGGCTGCACCTTCAACTTCGAGGGTATCAGCGGCAGAGACAACCTCAAGATATACACCACGAACGACCGGTACGATCTCAAGCTCACCTACGACGGAGAGTATAAACAGGAGGTCGAAATCCCGGGTCTGAGCATCACAACGCTCATATTCAGCTGATGATACACAGCACTCCCCTGCGGAGTGCTGACAGAAACCCCACCTGCGGTTTGCCGTTAGGTGGGGTTGTTGTTTGGAGATTCCGGCACAAATCAAAACTTGTTACCCAAAAGCATAAAAAACCGACCGCAGTGGTTTCCCGTGGCGGTCGGTCTTGTTTTTATATAATTGAGCGAATTTAGTCTGCCTCTCCGCTCTCAAAAGTCTTTGCTGTTTCTTTGAGCAGTTCGCGGATGGGCAGGTGCTGGGGACATGATTTTTCGCATTTCCCGCATCCGATGCAGTCGGACGCCTTGCCGTGGTTCTTTGTGTAGACCTCGTTATAATAATAATCCGAGTTCCAGTCGCGGTAGAGCTGCTTTGCGTTCATGCACGAGAACAGATCGGGGATAAGGATGTGCTTCGGACATCCGTCCGTGCAGTAGCGGCACGCAGTGCAGGGAATGAGATGGGTCGAGCGGATAACATCGCAGACCTTGGCTATCGCCTGCTTCTCCTCCTCGTTGAGGGGCTTGAAGTCCTTCATGTATGACAGGTTGTCGTTCATCTGCGCCATGTCGCTCATGCCGGAGAGCACCATGAATATGTTGTCAAATCCTGCGGCAAAGCGGATAGCATAGCTCGCGGTGCTGCCGCCGTGGAGCTCATCGAGGATAGCCTTGCCCTGCTCGGGAAGATTGACAAGGCTGCCGCCCTTGACGGGTTCCATGACTATAACGGGCTTGTTGTGCTTGCAGCAGACCTCGTAGCAGAGGCGCGCCTGAACTGCGGGATCGTCGAAGTCAATGTAGTTGAGCTGGATCTGAACTGCCTCAACATCCGGGTATTCGTTGAGTATCTCGTCGAGGACATCAGCGGTGTCGTGGAATGAAAGACCGACGTGCTTTATCTTGCCCTCTTTTTTCAGCTCGAACGCCTGTTCATATGCGCGGCACTTCTTGTATTTTTCAAATATCGTCTTGGTCTGCGCGTGCATGAGATAGAAGTCAAAATAATCGACTCCGCAGCTCTCAAGCTGTTTTTCGAACAGCGGACGGACTTCCTCCTCGCTGTTGAACAGCGCGCCGGAAAGCTTGTCGGTCAGGATGAAACTCTCGCGGGGATAGCGCTTCACAACGCAGTCGCGAATGGCGGTCTCGCTCTGGCCGCCGAGATAGACGCGCGCGGTGTCGAAATAGTTAAAGCCCTGCGCCATGAACTCGTCGACCATCTTCGTGAACTCGGCGTAGTCGACCTTTTCGCCGTCCATGGGCAGTCTCATGCAGCCGAAGCCGAACTTTTTCTTTACCTCAGGGAATGTGTTCATTGTATATTTCCTCCTTGCTTTATCGCGCGTTGTCCGCGCCTATCCATGCTGTGATTCGCTGCTGATTTTTGCTCTTTTATATAATACACCTTGAAGCCGACTTTAAGTCAAGGGATGATTTTTAAAACTTTTTGTGAACGGCTCTCTCGGAGAGCTTTTGCATCACTTTTTCCCGAGTTCAAAATGAGCGGCGAATTTTTTGAACAGCGGCGGGAAGTCGAAATATTTATCAAACAGGCGGCAGAAAAATCCGATTATCGTGCCGTTTATCGGGGCGATAACGAGCGTGCCCCAACCGATGCCCTCAAAGCGCCTGAAAAACGCAAGCGACATTATCGCCGCCACCGCGAGGCAGGATAAATCGAAGCAGGTCTTGAAGCGCGACAGCTTTATGCCGAACTTTCCGCTGACGCCCTTGACGAAGAAGTCGTAGACCTGCGGATAGAGATAGGTTTTGTAAAACATCGCGACCGAGAACGAAGTCAGCAGCACGCCGAGAACGAAAAGAAGTATTCTTATCGGCATGGACATGCTCCCGGGCGGTGTGACATTAGGATTAAAGAACGGAATGCACCGCCAGAGATCGAGTGCCGCGCCGTAGATAAGGCAGGTCACGAACGACGAGAGATACACCGCCCTGAATCCGCGCATGACGATGCAGAAGATAATAAACAGCCCCGCCTGAATGACATATTCCGCCTGACCGAAGGTGAGTATTTCAACCTTCAGGCTCAGAAGATATGCCGGCGCGACTATCATTGACACGCCGAAATTTGCCGCCGTGAGCATTGCGACCGCGAGCGAGAGCAGGGCGACGGCGAGGATATAAACGACCTCGCTCGGAATTTTCAGCTTTTTGTTTTGCAAAATAACCCCTCTTTTCATCAAAAAAGCCACGCACCGAAAAGGTGCATGGCGAAAAATAAACCCGTCAGGTTCGGAAAAATCCACACGATTTTGGTATATTATATTACATAATATGCCATGTGTCAACGCGCGCGGCGCAGTTTTGCAATACCTGCCGCGAGCAACGATATTGAAATCGCGAGCGTGGATATTAAAATGAGCAGATATACATTGCCGTTTGCGAAATGCGCCCAGTCGGCGAAGTTCACGGCGTAGTTCGCGCCCTCTGCACTGCCGAACACGGCAGTGAGAAAACGCGGCAGAGCATATATAACCGAGCCGAACGCGAGGACATCGACCGAGGCGTTTATCAGCGGGTGCTTGCAGATAATATGCATGACGGCAGTCACAGCGAACGGAATAAATGAATAGAGCACGACGAGCAGAGCGCCTGAAAAATTGAACACAGCAGTTATTCTTACCGCCCAAATGAGCAGGGCAAGGCAGGCGAAGAACAGGGCGAAATATATCGCGGGGATAAATCTGCCCCCCTTTGCTGGCATATATCGTTTAAGTAAGAACGGAGCAAATATCGCGATATAGCCGAGCAGAGTGCCGAGCGCCGCCGAGCCGAACCAGTTCTGTCCGTACTTTGCGCAGCAGATGACAAAGAGCAGGACGAGCGAAAGATAGGTCGAGCCCGAGAACACTGCGAGCTTATGCTTTTCGGTAAAGCGCGTGAATGTCGGGACGAACGAAAACGCCGTCAAGAGACTGCCGAAAACCACGGGGAAGAAAGTGAATCTGTGATTCACTGCGAGGTCGCATATGAAACATACAATAAGCGCCAGCGCATACGCGCCCGTGAAGCCCCAGAAGAATGTCCCGGTCAGCTTCCTGAATATGCGCGCATCCCGTTTCATCTCGTGATACTCCGTGTCGTTCGCGCCGCTTATCAGCTCATGCTCCGAAATGTCGAGCACCGAACAGATATCGGGTATCATCGTTATGTCGGGGTAGCTTTTGCCCTTCTCCCATTTTGATATTGCGGATTCGCTGAGAAAAAGTTTTTCTGCGAGCTCCTTTTGGGTCATCCCCTTTTCGTTTCGCTTTTGACGCAAAAACTGACCGAATGTTGATTTGTTGACCATTTCGATCACCTCCGCTGCGTATCATAGCACCGCCCGCCGTATTTGTCACGGGAGCGTCAGTCAAGTCGCCGTTTCTGGGGCAATTTACCGCCGGTTGAGGGGTAAAAAAGCTCTCTGTGTTTCGCAAAATTATTGCAAACATATTATAGAATATAATTTTGCGGCGAGTCAATACTTTTGGCAGGCGGCAAAATATTCTGTTTTGCGCGTCATATCAATTTTTGCTTTACTTTGCGTGCTGCTTTTTGTATAATGTTATGTGTATAAAATTAACTTTTTTGATAACGAGGTTTTTGTATGCTGCAATTTGAAGAGTTGAGACTTGAGCTCAACGATAATAAACAGAAGCTCTCCGAGCTGCGCGAGGCTCTCGGTCTCGACGCGTTAAAAGAAGAGATTGCGAAGCTTGAGGAGCAGACCGCCGCAGAGGAGTTCTGGGGCGATATCGAAAATTCGCAGAAGGTGCTCCAGAGAATAAGCCAGCTCAAAAATAAGGTCGCGGCTTATACTTCGCTTGAGACCGCTTTTGACGACACGATGACTCTTATAGAGCTCGCCGACGAGGAGGAGGATCTCTCCATGTTCGACGAGTGCCGCGAGGGCGTTACAAAATTTGAGGACGAGCTCGAGAAGCAGACCCTCAGCACGCTCTTGAACGGCGAATACGACGCGAAGAACGCGCTGCTGACTTTCCACGCGGGCGCGGGCGGAACCGAGGCTCAGGACTGGACGCAGATGCTCGTTCGTATGTATCAGCACTGGGGCGAGAAGCACGACTTCAAGGTCAGCATGCTCGAC
>DKDF01000077.1:27499-27760 GCA_002451755.1 Ruminococcaceae bacterium UBA6855 | reverse complement strand
ACTTCCTTGACGGCGACGAGGCGGGTCTCAAATCCGCAGTTCTGCTCGTCGAGGGCGAGAATGCATACGGCTATCTCAAGGGCGAGATGGGCGTTCACCGCCTTGTCCGTGTTTCCCCGTTCGATTCATCGGGACGCAGACACACATCTTTCGCTTCCCTTGAAGTCATGCCCGAAATCGATGACAATATCGAAGTTGAAATAAATCCCGACGATCTTAAGGTCGATACCTACCGCGCGAGCGGCGCGGGCGGTCAGAAGG
>DKDF01000077.1:27265-27437 GCA_002451755.1 Ruminococcaceae bacterium UBA6855 | reverse complement strand
GGCATCGTCGTCTCCTGCCAGATCGAGCGCAGCCAGCATCAGAACCGCGAGGTCGCGATGAGGATGCTCAAATCGAAGCTCCTCGAGATAAAAGAGCGCGAGCATCTTGACAAAATCGAAGATATCAAGGGCGACCAGAAAGAGATCGGCTGGGGCAGCCAGATCCGCTCCT
>DKDF01000077.1:1678-27192 GCA_002451755.1 Ruminococcaceae bacterium UBA6855 | reverse complement strand
CGCACCGGCTTTGAAAACGGCAACATCAACGCCGTTATGGACGGCGACATAGACGGCTTCATCAACGCTTATCTCAAGATGGAGTCGCTCAAGAACCAGGATTGATAAAATGAACATTATCGACATTTCGCGCGATGCGCTCAAAACCGAAATATATCCGGGGGACCCTCTGCCGCATGCGGAGTTTGTCAGCCGGATAGGCGAAAATTCGAGCTGCAATCTGTCCACGCTCTTCTCGTGCGTGCACACCGGCACCCATGCCGACGCACCCCTGCATTTCATCGACGGCGGCGCGAGCATCGACGAAGTGCCGCTCGAACCGTTTATCGGTCCGTGCACGGTCATCGAAGCACCCGAGGGCGCGATAACAGGCGAGGATATCAATGAAAAATTCCCGCAGAAATGCGAGCGCCTGCTCATAAAGGGCGGCGGCAAGGCTTATTTCCACAGCAGCGCCGCGGACGAGCTCGCCGACATCGGACTCAGGCTCATCGGCACGGATTCCCTCTCTGTCGGCGTAAAGGGCGACCAGGTAGCGCCGCACAAGGCGTTTTTGGGTGCAGGGATCTGCGTGCTCGAAGGACTTGACCTGAGCGAGGTTGCCCCCGGCAACTATTATCTTTTCGCCGCACCCGTGAAGCTCGGCGGACTCGAGGGCGCACCCGTGCGCGCGGTGCTTATCAGCGACTATATTTTCTGGGGCAGCCGTTGACGCTGTGCCGTATCTGCAACAAATGAAAGGCGTGTTCTGCTTAATGAAGCGTTTTCTGGACATATTGCTCAGCCTGCTGGCTATTATTTTTCTGTCTCCGCTGATGCTTGTTATCTGCCTGATAATAATCTGCGATGACGGAATGCCTGTCATATTCAGGCAGAACAGGGTCGGCAAGGGCGACGAGCTGTTCAAAATCAAAAAATTCCGCACGATGAAAAACGGTGCGCCGAATCTTTCGACCGCCGATTTTGAACAGTCGGATGAGTTTATCACCCGTTCGGGCAAGTTCCTTCGCAGGACAAGCCTCGATGAACTGCCGCAGCTGTTCAACGTTCTCGCGGGCGACATGAGCTTCATCGGTCCGCGTCCGCTGATCCCCGAAGAGAGCCACATCCGCGAGCTTCGCCGCGAATACGGAGTATATTCCGTCCGCCCGGGGCTGACCGGCTGGGCGCAGGTCAACGGCAGAGACTGCCTCTCCGACGAGGAAAAGGCGGAATATGACCGCGAATATATCGAGCGCAGATCGCTCTTGTTTGACACAAAAATATTCTTCCGCACCATCTGGGTCGTGCTCACGGGCAAAGACGTTGTCGAGGGCGGAATGAACCATAAGGAAGAAAAATGAGCCGCATATTGCGGCTTTATTTGTAGGTGAAGCTCGGCATTTGTATGGGCGGATATCATCCGCCCCTACTGTCTTATATTTTTACTTGTTACTTTGAGCAAATCAAAAAGCCGCCTCAGAGGGGTTCCCCGGGCAGCTCATTGATATAATATTTTGTCTTATGCCACTCCGAGGTACTCTTCGAGGCACAGGTTCTTCGCTTTCATCTCTTTGGCGGCTTCGACGCCGACATAGCGCCAGTGCCACGGCTCAAAGGTGATCTTCGTGATGCTCTGCTTGTCCTTGGAATATCTGAGCACGAAGCCGTAGTCTGCGGCGTGCGCCTGGAGCCATCTGTATTCTTTCGTGTTCTCGAAGCTCTCGTATATCGAGAGAATGTCCATGCAGAGTCCCGCGTTGTGCTCGCTCGTCTGCGGCGGCAGGATTATCTCCGACGCCATTATCGTCGCCTGCTTCTTGCTGTAGCCCTGCTTCATATAAAGGCTGATGCGCGCCTCGAAGTTTCTCTTCTGATGCGCTATCGAGCGGTAGCCCGACAGGGGCGAGAGCTTTATCCCGTCCTCGAGCGCCGCGTTATACATCTCTATATAGTGCGGAGCGACGCGGTAGTCAAGCAGTCCGTGGTCATATCCGCCGTAGATGTCAACAACGGTCTTTGCGGTCTTGACCGTGTAGTCTGCGGGCAGAATATAGTCGCGGTTGACGAGGGTCAGGTACCATTTCGATTCGTCTATCTTCGTCACCTTCGGCGAGAATCCCGCGTATGCGTAGGCATATTCCGTGACTCCGCTTGTGGAGGCCTTTGTGGTCTGCTGAGTTGTTGTCTTTTCTGTCTGTGTCACGGTCTCCTGCGAGGTCGATTCGGGCGCGGTGCTCTGCGCCGATTCGGACTGCGACTCGCCCGAAGTCTCATCCGGCGTTTTGCTGTCCTTCGAGCGGACTTTGAGAATGGCATATGTGCCGACGAGCGCGACGAGTATCACAGCGAGGATAACCGCAAGTATCGAGCGTATATTTTTCTTCATTTTCCATATCTCCCATAAAGGTTTCAACAGTCTTACGGCTGCGACACAAATATATCACAATAAATCTGCCGTGTCAAACTCGCGGCGGAATTTAAAAGACGAAAGGAGTCTTATCATGAAAGCTCAGGACAGTGTCAAAAACTATCCATCCGCGCTCAGAGAGATGACGAATTTCTCGGTTCGCGGAATCAAAAAGATCTGCAAGGATGTCGGCCCCAGACCCGCCGGCAGCGAGCAGGAGCATGAGGCTCAGAAGCTCATGGCTGCCGAGCTCGACGGCGCGTGCGACAAAATTGAAATCGAGCCCTTTGACGTGCATCCCGGCGCATTCCTCGGCTGGATACTCACGGACGGCATAATGATGATCGCCGCGATAGTCCTCTTCTTCTTCGGCATGAGCGTCATATCGCTGGTTCTCAGCGCACTCTCGCTGATATTCGCAATCGTGGAGTTCCTGCTCTACAAAAAGATGCTCGACCCCTTCTTCCCCAAAAAGACGTCGCATAATGTCGTCGCCGTCAGAAAGCCCAAGGGCGAAGTCAAGCGCCGCATAATCTTCTCCGGCCATTCGGACAGCGCAAACGAGTGGAGATTCACCTATTACGGCGGCTCGAAGCTGCTCGTTCCGATAATCGGTCTGAGCTTCGTCGGCATTCTGCTCGGACTTGTGCTCAACATCTGGGCTATCGCCGCAGGTCACGGTTTCTCTATAGCGGACAGCGGCGCGCTCAATATCCTGAGATATGTTTTCCTCGCATGGATACCGATCCTCTTCATCGCGCTCTTCTTTGAGAACAAGAAGAGACCCGTCATGGGCGCGAACGACAATCTGACCGGCTGCTTTATCTCGATGGCGGTTGTGAAATATATGCAGCAGCACGACATCCGCTTTGAAAACACCGAGGTCTGGGTAGTGCTCACGGGCTCGGAGGAAGCGGGACTTCGCGGCGCAAAGGCGTTCTGCAAGGCGCACAAAGACGAACTCGGCGATGTTGAAACCGTGTTTGTCGGTCTCGATACTATACGCGACTATGATTTCATGGCGATATATTCGCGCGACCTCACAGGTACGGTCAAGAACGACGAGAGCGCGTGCGCGCTTGTCAAAGAGGCTGCAAAGCTGAACGGACTCGACATGCCTTATAAGAGCGTTTTCTTCGGCGCGACTGACGCCGCCGCAGTCACCCAGTCGGGCATGAAGGCGGTTTCGATAGCCGCAATGGATCCCGCCCCCGCGAGATATTATCACACGAGACTCGACACCGCGGATAATCTCGACATAAAGACTATTGAAGCCGTGCTCGGCGTTGCGCTCGAGACTGCATTCCTCTTCGACGAAAAGGGTCTTTCAAACTGATTATTTGTATATTATAACCAAATATGCCGCCTGTTTTTCAATAATTATAACAAAAATAGGCGGCGCTGCTAATTTTTACTGTAATAATTCAAATTAATATGTTATAATAATTCAGTCTAAAGAGCAGCGGAACTGCGGCGCAGCATAATTCGGTTTTTGTGCGCTTCCGCTCCAAAAACGAAAGGGGATTTAACCTTCATGAAGAAAAAGATCTATGCCGTATGCGCGCTCGTGCTTGTGGCCGCAATGTTCTTCTCGTTCGCGGCCTGCGATGCCGGCACCACCGACACTGAGGAGACCACAGTCACCGCGATGTCCGAGATGCCCGTTGGCAAAGAGGCAATGGTCAACTACTACAACAGCGTCATAAACGCCGTCAAGGTCAAGAAGCCCGCTGTTAAGAAATTCCAGAGCACAGAGAACGTCTCGAACGTTACCTGCGGCACAGAGGACGGCGAGCGCAACACACTGCTCGAAAAGTCCGTTCCCACGCTCAAGAAGTTCATCTTCGACGGCACGAAGAAAGCCTTTGAAGAGAGCAGAAACGCCGAGACAAAGTACGGCGACGATCTGACCGCGCTCTTCCCCGTATCCGGCGAGAGCTGGTCGAGCCGCCTCACCGCAGCGGATGTTGAGTCCGCGGAGATAGAGGCAAACGACGACAACAGCCAGCGCACCCTGACCCTCGTCATCAAAGAGCCCGGCGTCGATCTCGTCAAAAAGGCGTTCAACCTCGGCTCCGAAGAAGACAGAGCGGCGGCAGTCAAGGAGTTCAGAGAGAAGCTCAAGGGCTACATCAGCTTCACCGATATCGAGTCCCTGACCTACACCGAGTGCAAGATAATCTGCGTCATCAACACGAAGGACAACACCGTTGCCTCCGTCGAGTACATAAGAACCGAGAAGATCACGACCACGATAACCGGCGAGGGCACCCTTGCCGAGATAGGCACTCTTCCCTGCTCGTTCGAGTACACCTACGGCGACAAGTACGAGATGGACTGGACCGATCCTTCGACCACGACCACTGCCGAGGCAGACTAACAAAAACTGAAGTGAGTCCTCCGAGGCAGCTCGGGGGACTTTTCATTGGCAACTGGGGGTATGAATTTGTTTTCACGGATAAACAGCATGGGGCTTTTCGGCATGGACAGCTACATGGTTCAGGTCGAGGCGGATCTTTCGCAGGGTCTGCCGAGGTTCGATATAGTCGGACTGCCCGACGCCGCAATAAGCGAGGCGAAAAACAGAGTCCGCTCGGCGATAAAGAATACGGGATTTGCCTTTCCTGTCAGCCGCATCACGGTGAACCTGGCTCCTGCGGACACGCGCAAGGAGGGCTCGGTATACGATCTGCCTATTCTAATGGCTCTGCTCAAAGCCGGCAGGCAGATAAACTTTGACTCCGACAATATGGCGTTCATCGGCGAAGTCGCGCTCGACGGGCTCGTTCGCCGCGTCGACGGCGCGCTGCCCATGGTCATAACTGCCGCAAAGAACGGAATAAAAACTGTATTTGTCCCGACGGAGAACGCGGCGGAAAGCTCGGTCGTTCAGGGCATTGAAGTTATACCCGTGCGAAGCGTCGAGCAGCTGATAAAGCACCTGCGCTCCGAAGAGACAATAGCTCCCGCGAAGTTCGACGATTTCAGGGACAGCTACGCGCCGGACGAATTTGCGCCGGATTTCCGCGACGTCAGAGGTCAGGCGGAGGTAAAACGCGCGCTCGAGATAGCCGCCGCAGGCGGTCATAATATAATCATGGTCGGCCCGCCCGGCTCGGGCAAGAGCATGCTCGCAAAGCGTCTGCCGTCTATTTTGCCGGACATGACCTTTGAAGAGAGCCTTGAAACGACGAAGCTCTATTCCGTTGCGGGCGCGCTGCCCGAGGGCGTATCGCTGATGACCCAGCGCCCGTTCCGCTCGCCGCACCATACCGTTTCGCCCGCGGGACTTTCGGGCGGCGGCACCATTCCGCGCCCGGGCGAGATATCGCTGGCACATAACGGCGTGCTGTTTTTGGACGAGCTGCCGGAATTTTCGCGCCAGGCAATGGAGGTTCTGCGCCAGCCGATGGAGGATTCAAAAATAACGATCTCTCGCGTCTCCGCGTCGCTGTCGTATCCGTGCTCGGCGATGATAGTCTGCGCGATGAACCCGTGCCCCTGCGGATATTACGGTCACCCGACCCGTCGATGCACCTGCACCCAGCAGTCGGTTCAGCGGTATCTTTCGCGCCTTTCGGGTCCCCTGCTCGACAGGCTGGATATTCATATCGAGGTGCCGCCCGTTGAGTTCGCGAGCCTGTCCGGCACCTCGCAGGAGGAGTGCTCCGCAGATATCAGAAAGCGCGTCAACGCGGCGCGAGCCATTCAGACCGAGCGCCTCAAGGGCAGCGGCATTTCATGCAACGCAAAGATGGATGCGGCGCAGACGAAAAAATTCTGCCGCCCGACTCCCGAGGGCATGATCCTGCTCGAAAGAGTGTTTGAAAAGCTTGAGCTGTCCGCGAGGGCGTATGACAAAATATTGCGCATCGCGCGCACCGTCGCCGACCTCGACGGCAGCGAGACCGTGAACTCCGATCATATCTCCCAGGCGGTGCAGTACCGCTCGCTCGACAGAACGCTGTGGAGAAATGTGAAGTGAGACGGCAGACTATAGATTACAGACTGTAGACTTCAGATTGCAGATAAAGCCCCCTCTCGGCGGGGGCTTTGTTGCTCTGCGGAGCGCGTGCTGCTTCTTTGAGCCTTGTAGGGTGCGGCGACCCGACGCACCGCTGCCGCCGTCGGCGGCACAAGTTTTTTACAAAGCGGCATGCGGGCAAGCCCGTCTGTATGTAAAACATGAGGCGGGACGGGGACTGCAAACTATAGATTACAGCAAAAGCCCACTCTATGGCATTTTGCGATAAAATAAAATTTGCCTAAAAATCGTTGTTTGTTCACATAATAATTGAAATTTGTCTCAAATTCGTCTACAATAACCGTTGGTATTTGTGATATAATCGAAGCGGAAGATGGAGAATAGTATCCATCGGAAAGGTGAAAGGAAAAAATATGGATTTCAACGGTCAGAAATGCCCTGCCTGCGGCAGGAACTTCGATCACGATGACGATATAGTCGTCTGCCCGGTCTGCGGCACACCTCAGCACCGCGCGTGCTGGGACGAGAGGGGCGAGTGCGTCAACGCATCGCGCCACTCCGAGGGCTATGTCTGGCAGCCGGAGGCTGCCGGCTACAGAGCCGAACCCCGGTCGGAGGAGCAGACGGAAAATAAGCAGGGTACGCAGGTCTGCCCCGTTTGCGGCGCGGAAAATAATCCGAATTCGCTCAGCTGCACAAACTGCGGCGCTCCCCTGACTGCGGGCGGCGCTCAGCCGTTCAACCCGTTCTTCAACGCGGGCGAGGCGGGCAACCCGTTCTTATACGGCGTAACTCTGGATCCGGAGAGCGAGATAGACGGCGCGAAGGTCAAGGATATCGCCTGCACGGTTCAGTCGGCAAGTGCGAGATATATACCGAAGTTCAAGGCAATGGCGGACGACAAAAAGAAAATAACCTTCAACTGGGCGGCGTTTTTCTTCAGCCCATATTGGCTGTTTTTCCGCAAGCTCTGGAAAGCGGGACTTATCTTTATGGGTCTGATGCTCGCCGTGGCTCTGCCGCTCACTTCGAAGGTTGAGGCGCTCACGACCGCATATCAGGCTTATTCCGAGGCGATATACACTTCGTCTCAGGCGGACATAACTGCGGCGTTCCAGAATGTGGCGACTGCAATGGTACCGGTTCTTCCGATGCTCGGCATTCAGCTTGTCTTGCACACAATCGTCGGATTTATCGCGAATCCTCTCTATAAGCGCAGCATAGTGGCAAAGGTCAAGAAGCTCCGCGCCGAGTTCCCCGATGACCGCGCGTTTGAGGCGGCGACGATGAGAAAGGGCGGAACATCGATTTTACTTGCTTTTACAGGCTATATGGGTTATTATATAGTATACAATCTGCTGTTGTATTTAGTAGAGATGCTTATAAAATAAAAGAAAGGTTTGGTGCAAAATGAAAGTCAAAAAGGCTATTATTCCTGCGGCAGGTCTCGGCACAAGAGTTCTCCCCGCATCCAAGGCAGTTCCGAAGGAGATGCTCAACATAGTCGACAAGCCGGCTATCCAGTATCTTGTTGAAGAGGCTGTTGCGGCGGGCATCGAGGATATACTCATCATAACCAACCGCGGCAAGGGCGTTATCGAGGATCACTTCGACCATTCTTTCGAGCTTGAGGCAAATCTTGCCGGCAAGAAGAACAAGGAGAAGATCTACGAAGAGGTCAAGGCAGTCGCAAACCTTGCAAACATATATTTCATCCGCCAGAAGGAGACCAAGGGTCTCGGCCATGCTATCCTCTGCGGCAAGAGCTTCGTCGGCAACGAGCCGTTCGCGGTTCTCTACGGCGACGATGTCACCGTCAGCGACGATCCGGTAACCGCTCAGCTGTGCAGAGCATATGAGAAGTACGGCAAGGGCGTTGTCGGCGTCAAGGAAGTTCCCGATGAGCTCATTTCGATGTACTGCTCGCTCGACGTCACTCCTCTTGAGGGACGCGCAATGAGCTGCCACAAGATCATCGAGAAGCCCACCCCCGAGCAGGTCATGTCGAACTATGCTATCCTCGGCAGAGTCGTTCTCCCGCCCGAGGTGTTCGGTATGCTCGAAAAGGGACTGACTACTGTTAAGCCCGGCGAGGAGCTTTATCTGACCGATGTCATGAGCGAGCTCGGCGCAAGAGGCGACCTCGTTGCTTATGACTTCGACGGAATCCGTTACGATATGGGCAACAAGCTCGGCATCATGAAGGCAAACTGCGAAGTTGCCCTCAAGCATCCCGAAATCGGCGAGAGCTTCAAGGCTTATCTCAAGGAGCTCGTCAAGACCCTCGACTGATAAATAAAACAGCACGATAAAGTAAAGGAGCGCATATGCGCTCCTTTTTTGATGGAGGTTGCGTTTGCGGTAATTGAGCAAAGATATCCGACAATATTCCGCACCCTTTCGCTCTTCATTTTTATTATTGCTTTAAGCTCAGAAAAAGCCCCCGCATGATATCATCACGCGGAGGCTTTGAGTTTTATTTTTACTTTACCTGCTTTATCTTGTTGCCGGAGACGAGGAACGCGTGCTCGGAGATTTCCATCATCGGGGTGTCGTTGACGGAATCGGTATAGAAATTGTCGATTATCGTATCGGGATACATCTCCTTGAACAACTCTACCTTTCTGCCGCGGAAGCAGAGGTCGGTTATGTGCGCGTTGCCGTCGGTGCGCGAGCAGATATAATTCTTGATGTTGAGCCTGTGCATGACGTCGTCGAGCAGAACCTCGGGGCTCGCGGAGATTATTATATCGTCGTCCTGCCTCTGGCGGAAATAGAACGGCTTTATCTTGTGGATGTTCGTATCCCAGAACTCGGTGACGAGCGCGTCAAAATTCTCGATGCTGTTGTAATAGTCCGTGACGACATCGGAATACTGCTCCAGCGCTTCCTCGGCGTTTATCGTACCCTTTGTGTATTTGTAGAGCCCGTTGATAACGTCGGGAATGTACTTGACGAGCGAGGGGTCTTTCTTGAAAAGAAAGATAAACAGGTCGATAAAGCTCTCGCCGTCGTAGATGGTGTTGTCAAAATCATAAACATTCATTTTCATTTTCTCCTTGTTCGGGAAGTTCTGCACACATCCCGGATTTATTTTCTCCGTCAAAGAATACCATAATTTTAACTGTTTGTAAAGACTTCCAAAGACGCCCCGTGCGATTGACTAAACGGGATTTAGTTGGTATAATGGTATAAGGTATGTATGAAAATACGAAAGGACGAAAAAACGATGATAAAGATCGCTCCTTCAATGCTCGCAGGCGACTTCTCCCAAATGGGAGAGCAGGCCGCAATGATAGAAAAAGCCGGCGCGGACTGGCTCCACCTCGATGTGATGGACGGGCATTTTGTGCCCAACATAACCTTCGGCGCGCCGATCATAAAAAGTATCCGCGACAAAAGCTCGCTCGTCTTTGACGTTCATCTGATGATAAGCGAGCCGCTCAGGTATATCCCCGACTTTGTCAAAGCAGGCGCGGATGTTATCACATTCCACATCGAGTCGGATTCCCCGGTCGATGAGACTATCGACCTCATCCGCTCGTCGGGCTGCAAGGCGGCTCTCTCCGTCAAGCCCGGCACTCCCGTTGAGAGCGTTTTCCCCTATCTCGACAAACTCGACATGGTGCTCATCATGACCGTTGAACCCGGCTTCGGCGGTCAGAAGTTCATGGCGGACATGATGCCGAAGATAAGCGCACTGCGCGAAGAGTGCGAGAAACGCTCGATTGATATTGAGATTCAGGTCGACGGCGGCATATCCGCAAAGACCATTGAAGAGCCCGCCCGACGCGGCGCGACAGTTTTTGTCGCGGGAAGCGCGGTTTTCGGCGCGGACGACCCCGCAAAGGCGATAGCCGAGATGAAAGATATCGCCGCAAACTGCCAATAATCAATTGCCGGAAAGTTTTTTCAGCGCGTCGCCCTCGGCTATGCACCGCCAGTGCTCCCGGGTGTGCGAAGCGGCGGCAATGGAATTTATCTGCGCACCGAACTCGCTGAGAATATGCTCCGGCGCGTCGGAAACGCTCTCGCCGAGAAGCAGGCGGTAGACGCCGCCGGACTCATACAGTCCGCTGTTTTCAAAGCTTCTGCCGAGCGCGTGCGCCGCGTCCATAACATCGTCCAGAGAGCCGAACTCATAGACCGCCGTGTTCTCCCCTTTCTTTATCGACGGGGGCTGGCGGACTCCGCGGCTGCCGTCGGAACAGAGGGTGAATTTCAAAACGCATCCTCCCCTGCCCGCGGGCACCGCCTCGATTATCATCCGCCCGCTCGGGTCGATGTCGCGCTTGAGTTCGTGACCCGCTCTGTCGAGCAGAGTCCAGACCACGCGGCGCGTCTCAATATTCGAGTAATCCATTTGCTCGTATGTAATATTAAGCGCATCCATGTCGCGCGCCGAAAGCTCGATCGTAATCCTGTTTTCAGCCGGCGCCTGTATCTTCAAAGCGCATCCCCTCCTTAATAAACAGAAAGTTCTCTGCTTTATATAATATTACGCGCCCCCGCGGCGTGCAATGCAAAATTTTTGCCAGCGCAATAAGCCGGCAAACGGAAAGGTTGGTTTTATGGCAAGATTCAAACGCATAAAAGCGCCTAAAAGTCCCTATACGAGCTATCTGCTCATGCTCGCCGCACCCGCTATAGTCAGCTGGTATTATTACGGCGCGCTCGCATTCAGGGCAATACTTACCGGAATTATAAGCGCGGTCGCCGTTGAGGCAGTCGCGCTGCTGATAATGAAAAAGAAGCTCCACTGCCTGTCGGATATGCACGCGGTGTTCACGGGCTTCGCCATCGCTATGCTTCTGCCCGCCACCGCACCGATCTGGCTGATAGGCGCGGGCGCTGCGTTTGCGATTCTCGTTGCAAAGATTCCGTTCGGTCCGGCGCACAAGGCTCCGTTCGTACCCGCCGCGGCAGGCATGGCGTTTCTGACCGTCTGCTTCCCGGACGAGGTTTTCAAATATCCCGCCATCGACTCGGCATCGTTCGATGTCTTTGACGCGGGCTCGTCCCTCGCCGCTCAGCTGAGCGCGGGCGGAATACAGCATGTGAACTCCGTCGGCATGATGTCGATGATATCCGGCAATGTATCAGGCCCGCTCGGCACCTGCTGCGCGGTCGCGCTGCTCGGCTCATGCGCTCTGCTCGCCGCAGGAAAGCCGAAGAGGCTCTTCAATGTTCTCGGATTTTTGACCGTTTGCTCCCTGCTTGCGGTAATTTTCCCGCGCGGATCGTTTTCAAGACCGGTATCCCTGCTCACCGAGCTGTGCGCAGGCAGCCTGCTCTTCTCGGGCATATTCTTTGTAACCGACCCCGGTACGAGTCCGAAGCACCCGCTGACAAGATTTATCTACGGCGCGTTTGCCGGAATAATCTGCATGATACTGCGCTACTTCGGTACGTTTGAGGACGGCACCTGCTTCGGCATCCTGCTCACCAACGCTTTCTGGCCGATAGTCGACAGTGCGCTGAGAAAAATCGGCTACAATAAGTTCATTGAAAAGTCGATGGCAAAGAGCGCGGAAAAGAGAAAACAGAAAGCAGCATTAAAGGGAGGTGAGCCGGCATGAGTTCAGGCAGAAAATACTCATTCTCCGACGCGCTGTTCAGTAGCACGTTCATTCACAACCCGGTGCTCATCCAGGCGGCAGGTCTCTGCGCGATAGTCGCAGTCGCGACGACGCTCAAGACGGCGGTTCTGCTCGCAGCGGCATTCTTCCCGGTGCTCATTATAACTCAGGTTTTCGCCTGCCTCGCGCTCAAAAGAGTCCCGAGATGGATAAGAGTCGCGATATATCTGCTCATCGGCACGGCGATAATCGCCGGAATCATATACGCAATCGATACTTTTATGCCTGAGATCAGCCTCGGCGCGGGCATATATCTCGCCCTGACGGCGGCGAATTCGATAATCGCCCTGCACTGCGAGAAACTCGCGGTCAAGACCGACCTGCGCCACGCATTCTTTGATTCCGTGGCAACGGCGCTCGGCTATGCGGCGGTCATTATCCCCGTCGGCGCACTGCGCGAAATTATCGGTTCGTCGACCATATGGGGCGCAAATATCAAAGTCCCGATGACCTACCCGGCTATTCTCATGCCGTTCGGCGGATTTCTGGTCCTCGCGTTCTTCGCCGCCGCGCTCAAGGCGCTGATAAACAAGCGCTTCCCCGAGCACTCGGCAGAGACCGAGATGAAGATAAAGAAAACTTCCGTCATAGTCAGCAAGAAGAATCTTCCCGAGAATCTGACTCCCGCCAAGGCGGAGGAAGCTCCTGCGGAAGAGACAGCCGAAGCAGAAGAGACTGTTGAAACGGAAGAGACAGTCGAAGTCGAAGAGACTGTTGAAGCAGAAGACTCCAAAGAGGACGATCTGGCGCACTTTGAGCCGCTCGACGGCGAGGGCAAATTTGACCTTTCCGATATCTTCGCCAAAGACGACGAGGACGAGGACGACAAGGACTACGGCTCGGCGTTCAACCGCCTGTTTGACGAGGCAAAGGATTTTGACTCCGACGAGAAGAAGGAGGGAGACAAATGAACATGACCTGGTTTTTTGATTTGCTCTCCACAGCACTCTACACAGTGTTCATTCAGAATCTCGTCTTCAACGGCGGATACGCGGCGAGCGAAGCTCTTATGCTCGCGAAGAAGCCGCGCAGACTCTGGATGTTCTCGGCGATGATTGCATTTTTCTCGACCGTCACGGCACTCGCCTGCCGCGCGCTCGAAATGATACCGGTGCTCAGCACCCTGCCCTCGGCACTGCATTTTGCAATGTTCAGCGGCGTGCTTATCGTAGTTTTCCTGATAACCGGACTCATACTCAAGCTCGCCCTCGGCGCTACGGAGAAATTCCTCGGCACGCTCGGCATGGCGGCGCTCAACACCCTTGTGCTCGCAACTCCCCTGCTCAACCGCAGCGCGGCCTACACCCTCCCCGAGAGCATCGGCTCCGGCATCGGCGCGGGTCTCGCGTTCATTCTCGCGGCGACGCTCATATGCAAGGGTCTGCACATAATCTCGCAGAATCAGGATATGCCCAAAGCCTTCCGCGGCACTCCGGCGGCGTTCGTCTATGTCGCGCTGCTCTCGCTCGCGTTTTCCGGCTTCTCGGGCAGCTCCCTGTTCTCATAATTTTAAAAAAATTCCGACGCCGACGGGTAATGTCATGCCCGCCGCGCGGCACAGAGGATGATGAAAAATGGCAAAACGCAGCAAATATGACAAGTATTTTTCTCCCGGCACTCACAGGAGCATAACCGCGTTCAGCAAGCACGCGGCGGGCGGCTCAAAGCGCCGCAAGAGCTATACCGAGCGCAGGCGCAACAGAATAGTCGGAATAGTCCTCGCGTGCGTTCTCGGCGCGGCGGTTGTCTTCACTGCGGCGTTTTTTGTCACCGATACGCTCCTCGGCATCTCCGACGCGAATATCGAAACCACGCAGAAGGCCGAAAAAGATAACAAAGGCAATAAAGACAAGAACAACAAAGGCGGCAAGAACGACTCAACCGCTCCCGCCGACAATCAGCCGACTTCAACTGAAATAAAGGCGCGGGTCGGCAATGTCTCCCTGCTCGCGGGCGGCAGCGGACTCGACCAGTTCGTGTCCTCGCTCAAGAGCGCGGGTCAGAACGCCGTTGTCATCGATTTCAAAGACGCATCCGGCTATCTCAGCTATCCCTCGTCTATAGCGGCTGTAAAAGACAAATCCCCGTCATCAAAGGCTCAGGCAAACGCCGCCGCGAGCGTCAAGAAAATTCAGCAGTCCGGCATAAAGGTCGTTGCGCGCATATACTGCTTCAAAGATACCCAGATGCCGCGCATTGACCGCACCATGGCTGTTCACTACAACAAAACTCAGATGATCTGGCTCGACAACGAGGCTTCCAAGGGCGGCAAGCCGTGGCTCAACCCCTATTCGCAGACGGCTCAGAACTATCTGCTCGAGGTCGTCAAGGAAGTTAAGAACCTCGGCGTTGATGCGATACTTCTCGACGGCGTGCAGTTCCCCGACCTGAATTCGAACGTTGCGACATTTGACGGCGAGGGCTCGGTATCGAGAAACACCGTGCTCGTGAACTTCGTCAACTCCTGCGTCTCCGCGTGCTCCGGCACTCCCGTTATCTGCGCGATGAAGGGCGAAGCAGCTGCGGGCGGCAGCAGCGACATATACAACGGCTCTCTCTGGAGCGCGAACGCCTCCGCTTTCGCGGTCGATCTCAGCTCCCTCAAGGCGGACGCCCAGCGCAACTTCCCCGCCTCGAAGAAGGTCATCGAAATGAAGAGCTCGGCTTCAAACACCGACAGCACATATATCCTCACGAAATAAAGGCAGATTTAAATGCATTTTATCCCCTACAACTCGAGAAAAAAATATCATCTCTCGCCCGGCGCGGCTGTGCGCTCGGGTGAGGATATGATTTTCAGGATAGTTCTGCTCCGCTCGGAGCAGTGCAGCGCGGTTCGTCTCATTTTTGAAACGGACGGCGGCGAGAGAGAATATTACTCTTTCTCGTGGGAGCGAATGCAGGGCGAAAACGAGGAATGGTGGCGGCTCGAGACCGCCGCGCCCGAAAGCGCGGGGATAGTTTGGTATTATTTTGAATACGATACCCCGTGGGGAACAAAAAAAATATCACTTGAATCTAAGGGTAATGCCGTCATCGGCGAAGGTTCACGCTGGCGGCTGACCGTATGCCGCGAAAACTGCGACACGCCCCTGTGGCTTCGCGGCGGCACAATGTATCAGATATTCCCGGACAGGTTCTGCCGCTCCGGCAAAACTCCCCTGCCCGAGGACAAGCCGGCGGCGGAATATCACTCCCACTGGGGCGAAGAGCCCGACTGGGAGCCAGACTCCGACGGAAAAATTGAAAAATACGACTTTTTCGGCGGCGACCTCAAGGGCATCGAAGAGAAGCTCGGCTATCTCGAGAGCCTCGGCGTCACCTGCATATATTTGAACCCGATTTTCTCCGCGCGCTCGAATCACCGATACGACACGGGCGACTATATGAAAATCGACCCGATGCTCGGCACGGAGGAGGATTTCAAGTCCCTCTGCAAAAGTGCGGAAGAGCACGGGATAAAAATTCTGCTCGACGGCGTGTTCAGCCATACGGGCGCCGACAGCAGATATTTTGACAAATTTTCGTCCTACGGCGGCAAGGGTGCATATTGCGACAAAAATTCTCCCTACCGCTCGTGGTATAATTTTCGTTGCTGGCCGGACGATTACGCCTGCTGGTGGGGCGTTGACATCCTGCCGGAGCTAAACGAGACCGACCCTGGCGTGCTGGCGTTTCTGACCGGCGAAAACGGCGTTGCGCGGCACTGGCTCAGGCTCGGCGCGTCGGGCTGGCGGCTCGACGTGGCAGACGAACTGCCCGATGAATTTCTCGACCGCTTCCATGAAGCAGTCAGGAAAGAGAAAAAAGACGCGTTTATCTACGGCGAGGTCTGGGAGGACGCGACCGACAAGATAAGCTACGGTCACCGCCGCAGATATCTCGAGGGCGGCGAGCTGGACAGCGTGATGAACTATCCGTTTGCAAACGCTGTTATAGATTTTGTCCGCACGGCGAACGCGGAAGAACTCCGCGAATGCGTTGAAAATATAGTCGAACACTATCCCCGCGCGTCGCTCGACACGCTGATGAACCATATCGGCACCCACGACACGGTGCGCGCCATAACGCGCCTCGGCCGCGGCGATATCGAGCGCCCCGAAAACGGGCGCGACAGAGGTATTCTGACCGACGAGCAATATCAGAAGGGCGTTTGCCTTTTAAAGCTCGCCTCGGTTTTGCAGTTCACGCTCCCCGGCGTTCCGTGCGTCTATTACGGCGACGAGGTCGGGCTCGCGGGCGGCGAAGATCCGTTCAACCGCGCCTGCTTCCCCTGGGGGAACGAGAATGCGGAGCTGCTCGGCCACTACAGAACGCTCGGCAGGATCAGAAAGCTCTGCCCCGCGTTTATCGACGGGGAGTTCAACTGCATATCCTCGGCGCTCGGCTGCATCGCATATGAGCGCAATTCCGAATCGGGCAGTGCGCTGATAATCGCAAACGCAAACTGCCACGGGATAGAATACACTGTCCCCGAACGCTGGCGGGGCGCATCCGCGCTCTTCGGCAGCGCAGCCGACAGACTCAGTGCCCCGCTCGGCGCATATTCGGCGGCAATACTTTATAAATAATCGGAGGTGACAGCATGGCGAAAAGAAGAGGAATGAAATTTCACACAACGCAGGAGAAAAAGACGAAGCAGTTTCGGCTTTTCGTGCTCGGATTCGTCGGTTTTCTGCTCGCGTTCGCTCTCGTCTCTGTAGCCTATATGTTCAAATCGCATCATCTCTCAATGAACGACCTGTTCCCGGAAAAGGAAGTTGAATCCTCCGACGGGAGCACCGACGAGGCTATCGCGCCGCTCGGCGGCAAGGCGACATTTATGTTCGCCTGCGTCTCGGACGAAAAAGACGAGCTGTATTTTATCGCCGCAGTCAACGCCGATCTCGACTCGGGCGAGGTGCGCGTGTGCGCCTTTGATCCGAATACTTCGGCAGATGTCTCCGGCAACAAAGACAGCCTTATGGGTCACTACAAGACCGGCGGCTCGAAAGAGCTCAAGAAAGCCGTTGACTCCCTCTGCGGTTTTACTGCGGACAAATACGCCGTCTCGACCGCAAGCCAGTTCAAGAACGCCATAAACGTGCTCTCCGGCGCGCAGATATCCGTGCCCGAGCGCATAAGCTATAAGACAAAGGAGCTGTCGCTCTCGCTCATGCCCGGCAATCAGACCGTCAAAGGCGAGACGCTGCTCAAATATTTCCGCTACTGCCTGACCTCGTCGGGCGGCGGAGCGCAGAAGCAGGGCGAGCTGCTCTGCGTGCTGTTCTCGCAATATATCAACAAGACCTATCTCGCCTCAGGGCGCAACTATTTCTCACAGATAATCGACTCTTTGGACACCGACATATCGATAGTTGATTTCTCGCGCTGCGAGCGCACTCTCTCCGCGATGGCGGCGGGAGATATAAAATATACATCCGTTTCTTCAGCCGGCGAGCTGACCGTTACGCCCGGCAAGCGCGGAAAATAACCGTTTATAAAACAAGGGGGCGGTCATTTGGCAAGAAAGCTTCTGTGTCCTGCGGCGCTTCTGCTGGCGCTGACGCTCATATTCACCGGATGCTCGGTGAAAAGGGTGAACAATATACCCTCATCCGAACAAGTGTCTGCGTTCGGCGACTTCAAGCACTACTTCGGCGAGCTCAACGAGAACGAGAAACGCGCATACAACGCCATTCTCCGCGACATTGAATCATTTCCCGAGGAAATTGAGATTCCGGAGCTCAACAACGAAGAGCTCGAAAAAGTCTGGCTCGCCGTTATGTACGACAACCCGGAGCTTATAATGCTCGGGCGCGAATGTATGCTTGTCTCGAGGGACCGCAAGTTCTGGTTCAGCTGCGAATACGCCATGACAAAAGACGAGTATGAGCAGAAAAAGTCCGAGCTTCAGGCAAAAGCCGATGAGCTGGGCGCGAAGATAGTCAAAGAAGCTTCTGATTTTGACAAGGAACTGCTTATCCACGACGCGATAATCGACTCGTGCAGATATACCGACTCCGACAAGCTCGTTGCAAGCTCTGCCTACGGCGTGCTCGTCAACGGCTCCGCCTCCTGCGAGGGATACGCAAAGGCTGCAAAGCTCCTGCTCGACAAGGCGGGAATAGAAAACTATGTCATCACCGGCACGGCGAAGCGCGAGGACGGCGCGAGCGAGGGACATATGTGGAATGTAGTCTTTATCGACGGCAAGCCCTATAACCTCGACCTCACCTGGGACGATCCCATAGGCGAGGGTGTGACGCAGAACAAGCGCTATGCCTATTTCAATATCACGGACGAAGAGATACTGAAAACCCACACGTTTTCCGACGCGTCCGCCTGCTGCACCGCGACGGAGAACAACTATTTTGTCAAACTCGGCAGGCAGTTCGACAGCTACAACGCCGAGACGAAAACCGCTCTTTCAAATATGTTCAGCGGGCATAAATCGGGCGACAAGCTCGACGTCAGATTCTCGTCAAAAGACGCTTATCAAAGCGCCATCGACGGTCTGCTGAAAAAAGAGGAGATCTACAGGCTCCTCAGCATTGCCGACGCGGGCAAGGGCGGATTTTCAACAACGCAGATAAATTATATCGCCGACGACACCCACTGTGTCATCGAATTTATTCTCGTATAACCGGGGTGAAATGATGGACAAAAAGAGAATCGAGGCGGCTGTACGCGAGATACTTGCGGCGGTCGGCGAGGATCCGGACAGAGAGGGTCTTGTCGAAACGCCCGCGCGGGTCGCCAGGATGTATGAAGAGATTTTCTCGGGGCTCGAGGACGACCCGAAGCGCCATGTCAAGCTCTTCAACGAAGAGAAAAACGAAGAGATGGTCATTGTCCGCGACATCCCGATGTATTCGATGTGCGAGCATCATCTTCTGCCGTTTATCGGCAGGGCGCATATAGCATATATCCCGCGCGACGGCAAAGTTATCGGTCTGTCGAAGCTCGCGAGGATAGTTGACAGCTTCGCGCGCAGACCGCAGCTTCAGGAGAGGCTCACTTCGCAGATTGCGGACTTCCTCGACGAACAGCTCGACCCGCTCGGCGTGGCGGTCGTTATCGAGGCGGAGCATCTGTGCATGACGATGCGCGGAGCGCGTGCGTCGGGTGCGCAGACAAGGACTTCCGCTCTGCGCGGCACGATGCGCTCGGACGCGAGAGCGCGTGCCGAGGCAATATCACTTCTGACAAAATAAGGCGATACTATGGATAAATTTATTTTTGACACCTCTTCCCACACCCTTGTGTGCGGGATACTCAATATAACTCCCGATTCCTTTTCGGACGGCGGCAAATGGGACGAGCCGCAGAAGGCACTTGAGCACGCGCTCGAGATGCAGGCGCTCGGCGCGGATATCATCGATGTCGGCGCGCAGTCGACCCGCCCCGGCTCAACAAGGCTCTCCGCCGACGAAGAAAACGCGAGGCTCATTCCGGTGCTCGAGCTGTTAAAAGGCAGAATAACCGTTCCGATAAGCGTTGACACATTCTATCCCGAATGCGCGCGCACGGCTCTCACGCACGGCGCGAAGATAATCAACGATGTCAGCGGAGAAGCGAGCGACGAGATGGCAAAAGTCGTCAGCGAATTCGGCGCGGGATGGATAATCATGCACAATCCCGCCGGCGCGGACGCCGTCCCCGTCTACGAAAACGGAGTCTCCGACGATGTGCTCGACTTTTTCGGCAGAGCCGCGAGGGTCGCAAGATCGCACGGGATACCGGCTGGTAGCCTCTGCTTCGACCCGGGAATCGGCTTTGCAAAGAGCTACGAGGACAACCTGCGCCTGATAAGGGATATCGGGAAGATAAAGACCGACGGCAGCGCGCTGATGTCCGCCGCGTCGCGAAAGCGCGTTATCGGCACGGCATCGGGCGAGATCGACGCCGCAAAGCGCGACCCGGGAACGGTGGCGCTGCACACGGCGAGCATATTGAACGGCGCAGATGTTATCCGCGCCCACGATGTGTTTTCCGCCGTCCAGTCGGCGCGCGTCGCGGACGCACTGAAAAAGATATACGGGGAGGCAGACGGTGGATAAGATAATTATAAATTCGCTTCGCCTCTTCGCCTATCACGGGGTCAATCCCGAGGAGCAGGAGGACGGGCAGTTCTTCATTCTCGACATTGAGGCGGACGTTCCGCTTTCAAAAGCCGGCGAGAGCGACGACTTGAACGACACCGTCAGCTACGCGCAGATGATAAAATGCGCGCGCAGGGTGTTTTCCTCGCAGAAGGACAAGCTCATTGAGCGTGCCGCGCGGCGTGTTGCCGACGCACTGCTCGAAGAATTTCCGCCCATTGAGGGCGTGAGAGTGACCTGCAAAAAGCCGGACGCGCCGATGAAGGCGGATTTCGGCTTCGCCGCGGTCAGCATTTACAGGGAAAGAAAATAAAAACATAGAACGGGCAAGAAACATCAAGCGAAAGGACTGTAGATTTTATGGCAAACTGTATGCAGGCAGTTATAGGGATCGGCTCAAACATGGGGGACAGACTGAAGAACATAAACGGCGCTGTGCGCTCTCTGTCCCGCCTGCCAAAGACGAAAATAACGGCGTGCTCCCACGTCTATGAGACCCGCCCGGTCGGATATGAGGCGCAGCCGCTGTTTTACAACGCCGCGATAATAGTGGAGACGGAGCTGTCCGCGCAGATGCTGCTCGGCGCATGCCTCGGCATTGAGGGAGCTTACGGCCGCGTGAGGACGATAAAAGACGGACCGCGCGTGCTCGACCTCGACCTGCTGCTCTATGAGGGCATGAAGAGCGAGAGCTTTCTGCTCACCCTGCCCCACCCGAGAATACACGAGCGCGCTTTCGTGATGGTTCCGCTGCTCGATCTGTTCCCGTCCGGCAGAGCGCCCGGACTCTTCTTCCTGCCGGCTCTTCACGAGATCGGCACGGACGGCGTTGAAAGAATAAACGAAGAGATAACTCTTCCCGAATAAAGAACGAGGTGTACCAATGAAATACGACGTAGTTATCATCGGCGCGGGCCCTGCCGGAATATTCACGGCGATTGAGCTTATCCGCAAGGGCGCGAACAAGAAAATAATGATGGTCGAAAAGGGTCAGCCGATCGAAAAGCGCCGCTGCCCCAAATCAAAGACCAACAAGTGCGTCAACTGCAAACCCTATTGCCACATAACGACCGGGTTCTCCGGCGCGGGCGCGTTCTCGGACGGCAAGCTGTCCCTGAGCCCCGAGGTCGGCGGCCAGCTCCCCGAGCTCATCGGCTACGATGTGGCGCAGAAGACCATTGAATATGCCGACAGCATCTATCTTGAGTTCGGCGCGGACACCCATGTTGAGGGCGTCGGACGCGAAGAGGAAGTCAAGGAGATAAGAAAGCGCGCGATAAAAGCGGGTCTTCGCCTCGTTGACTGCCCGATACGCCACCTCGGCACCGAAAAGGCGCAGGACATATACTATGCCATCGAGCAGTATCTCATCGAAAACGGCGTTGACATGCTCTTCGGCTACGAGTGCGACAACATAATTCTTGAGGGCGACCAGTGCAAGGGCGTCTATGTCCGCAAGGGCGACGAGAACATAGAGATTTTTGCGGATCACACGGTCATCGCGACCGGACGCCGCGGCGCGGACTGGCTCGAAAAGCTCTGCGCTCAGCATGATATCTCCCATCAGCCCGGCACGGTCGACATCGGCGTGCGCGTTGAGATAAGAAACGAGGTCATGGAGAAGGTCAACGATGTTCTCTATGAGTCGAAGCTCATAGGCTATCCCAAGCCGTTCAAGAACAAGGTCCGCACATTCTGCCAGAATCCCGGCGGCTTCGTCAGCCAGGAGAACTACGACAACAACCTGGCGGTGGTCAACGGCCACTCCTACAAAGAGGTGAAGAGCGACAACACCAACCTCTCCATCCTCTGCTCCCACAACTTCTCCGTGCCCTTCAACCAGCCCATCGCCTATGCCCAGAAGGTGGGCGAGCTCACCAATATGCTGGCCAACGGCCAGATCCTGGTCCAGCGCTTCGGCGACATCCTGGACGGCAAGCGCACCTGGCAGAAGGAGCTGGCCCAGTCCAACATCCGGCCCACCCTGCCGGATGCCGTGGCCGGCGACATCACCGCCGCCATGCCCTACCGGGCCATGACCAATATTATCCACTTCATCCAAGCCATGGACTGCGTGGTACCGGGCTTTGCCTCCTACGAGACCCTGCTCTACTCCCCGGAGCTGAAGTTCTACTCCAACCGGGTGAAGATGGACGAGCACTTCCGCACCAACCTCCAGGGCCTCCACTGCCTGGGCGACTCCTCCGGCTGGACCCGGGGCCTCATGATGTCCTCCGTCATGGGTGTCCTCATGGGCCGGGAGCTGGTGGGGGAGGAGTAAAGGAATTCCCCTTGCTTCCGCCTTTCTGACTGCGATTTTTGGAAGATCTCATTCTCAAAATGGGAGAATGATCCTATCAGGGCCGCCCTTTCGGGCGGCCCTGAGGCTTTTTCCCGGGAAAAGGTCGGTCTTTTCGGAATTTTCCCTCCCCGGCCCCTTGACTTTTTCGCGTCAAAGCTTTAAAATGGAAAAGACCTGCCGGGGAAAGCGGCGGGCCGGGGAGCCCGGAGACGGGCTCCTTCGCTTATGGAAAAGAAAGAGCCGGGGCCATCCCGGCGGAGAGAGGGAACAACATGAACAAGCACGCGAAGACCAAGAGCTTTGCCAGCCGCTGGGGCTTCATCCTGGCGTCGGTGGGCTCCGCGGTGGGCATGGCCAACGTCTGGGGCTTCCCCAATAAGATGGGCAGCAACGGCGGCGGGGCCTTCCTTTTGATCTATCTCCTGTTCATTGCTATCTTCAGCTATGTGGGCCTTCCGGCGGAGTTCGCCATGGGCCGCCGGGCGGGTACCGGCACCCTGGGGGCTTATGAGAATGCCTGGGCCACCCGTGGAAAGGCCATGGGAAAGGCCGGCGGCATCCTGGGCTGGCTGCCTCTCGCGGGTTCCCTCTGCATCGCCATCGGCTACGCCGTCATCGTGACCTATGTCCTGAAGGCCCTGGTGGATTCCCTCCTGGGCACCCTCTTGACGGCGGACGCCGCAGAATGGTTTTCCGCCTTCTCCGGGGCGCCCTACTCCGTGATCCCCTACCACGTCATCGTGGTGGTGGGGACGCTTCTGACCCTCTTCCTGGGGGCCCACAGCATTGAGAAGACCAACAAGGTGATGATGCCCCTCTTCTTCCTCATCTTTCTGGTGCTGGCGGTGCGGGTGGCCTTTCTGCCCGGCGCGGCGGAGGGCTACCGCTTCATGTTCACCCCCCGGTGGGAGGCTTTGAAGGACCCCATGATCTGGATCTGGGCCATGGGCCAGGCCTTCTTCTCCCTCTCCGTCACCGGCAGCGGCATGATCGTCTACGGCGCCTACCTCTCGAAGGAGGAGGATGTGGTGGACGTGGGCCAGCACACGGCCCTCTTTGACACCACCGCGGCGGTGGTGGCGGCCCTGGTCATCATCCCCGCCTGCTTCTCCTACGGGCTGGACGTGGGCGCCGGTCCCAGCCTCCTCTTCGTGACCCTGCCCACCATCCTGCAGGATATCCCCCTGGGCCGGCTCTTTGCCGTGATCCTTTACGTGGCCATGATCTTTGCCGGTGTCAGCTCCCTGCAGAACATGTTCGAGGCGGTGGCGGAGTCCCTGATGCACAAGTTCCCCAAGCTCAGCCGTACCTGGACCCTGATCCTTCTCTGCGTCCTCTGCCTGGGCTTCGGCATCGGGATGGAAACCATCGACAAGTGGGGCCCCTGGATGGATCTCGTTTCCATCTACATCATCCCCATCGGTGCCACCCTGGGTGCCGTGTCCTGGTTCTATGTGATGAAAAAGGACGAGCTCCTCTCCGCCATCAATACCGGCAGCGGCAGACGGCGCGGGACCTTCTGGTACAGCGTGGGGCGCTACGTCTACGTGCCTCTCGCGGCCATCCTCTGCTGCGTGGCGCTTTTCATGCACGTGGCATTCTGAAAAACGGACCGGGCGGGGGAGACCCGCCCGGTTTTTGGATGAAAATCCGCCGAAATCCGTTGACAAATCCGGGGAAACGGATATAATAGTTAGGTAATCGGAAAAGACGCTGCGAACAAGTCAGCTTCACGGATCCGGCTCAGCGAGAGGGGAGAGGGTGCGAGCCCCTTGCCAAGGCCGTGAAGCAGCCCCTTGGGAGCGCTCCGTGAGGAACGGATCGGTTCATCCCCGTTACCGGATGACATAAGATGCCTCCCTGTGGGAGGATAATTAGGGTGGTACCGTGAAGCCATGCTTCGCCCCTATTTGTGGGGGCGGAGCATTTTTTGTTGGAAAGGGGAGACCCCATGGCAAGAAAGATCATCGACATGTCTCAGAGCCCCCGGGCGGGGCAGTTCGCCTACTTCTCCGCCATGGCGGACCCCTGGGCGGGCGCCACCGTGATGGTGGACATCACGGACTTCCTGCCCGCCATCCGGGAAAAGGGCCTGCCCTTCTTCCTGAGCTTCCTCTTCGCGGTCACCCGGGCGGGCAACGCCGTGCCGGAGCTGCGCCGCCGCCTGCTGCCGGACGGCACGGTGGTGGAGTACGACCTCTGCCAGCCCTCCTACACCGCCATGAAGCCCGACGGCGCCTATGTCTACGTGGACGTGGACGGCGGCATCGCCGATCTCCGCGCCTTCTGCGCCCAGGGCAAGGCCAACCAGGCCGCCGCCATCGAGAAGGGTGTCCTGGCGGAGGGGGGAGACGTCCTGGATCACTTCTTCATCTCCAGCGTCCCCTGGCTCCCTTACGTGCAGATCAAGCTCCCCAGCGGCATGCCGGGGGACAGCCATCCCCGGATCTCCTGGGGCCGGTACCGGGAGGAGAACGGCCGGGTCCAGATCCCTGTGACCCTCTACGTCCACCATGCTCTCGCCGACGGACTGCACATTTCCCGCTTTTTTGAAAACCTCCGGCACGAGCTGGATGCCATCACCAACAACAAAGAAATTTGACGAATAAAGGAGAGTAACCACCATGTCCCATCCCTACTACGGCCTCAACGAGCTGCGGGAGATGTTCCTCAGCTACTTTGAGCAGAAGAACGGCCACCTGCGTCTGCCCAGCTTCTCCCTGATCCCCCAGAACGACAAGTCCCTGCTCCTCATCAACGCCGGTATGGCCCCCATGAAGCCCTGGTTCAAGGGTGAGGAGGAGCCCCCCCGTCACCGGGTCTGCACCTGCCAGAAGTGCATCCGCACCGGCGACATCGACAACATCGGCCACACCGATCGCCACGGCACCTTCTTCGAGATGCTGGGCAACTTCTCCTTCGGCGATTACTTCAAGAAGGAAGCCATCACCTGGTCCTGGGAGTTCCTGACCGAGGTGGTGGGCCTGGAGAAGGACCGCCTCTATCCCTCCGTCTATCAGGACGATGACGAGGCCTTCCACATCTGGCACGAGAAGATCGGCATCCCGGAGGACCGCATCTTCCGCTTCGGCAAGGAGGATAACTTCTGGGAGCA
>DKDF01000077.1:594-1547 GCA_002451755.1 Ruminococcaceae bacterium UBA6855 | reverse complement strand
CGTGGGCTGCGACTGCGACCGTTATATCGAGGTCTGGAACAACGTCTTCACCCAGTTCGATAACGACGGACACAACAACTACACCGAGCTCAAGCAGAAAAACATCGATACCGGCATGGGCCTGGAGCGCCTGGCCTGCGTGGTGCAGAACGTGAACTCCCTCTTCGACGTGGATACCGTCATGCACATCACCAACAAGGTCAGCGAGATCACCGGTGCCCACTACGGCGAGAGCCACGACCACGACGTGTCCCTGCGCATCATCACGGACCACATCCGGGCCTCCAGCTTCCTCATCTGCGACGGCGTCCTGCCCAGCAACGAGGGCCGGGGCTACGTCCTGCGCCGCCTGCTGCGCCGGGCTGCCCGTCACGGCAAGCTCCTGGGCGTGGATCGCCCCTTCCTCTATGAGATCGTGGAGACCGTGGTCCAGGTCAACGAGGGCGAGTACAAGGACATGCGGGAGAAGGCCGCCTATATCACCAAGGTCGTCCGCACCGAGGAGGAGAGCTTCGCCAAGACCATCGACGGCGGCATGAAGATCTTCTCCGAGATGCTCTCTGAGCACAAGGCCAAGGGCGAGACCACCTTCTCCGGCGCCGACGCCTTCAAGCTGGACGATACCTTCGGTTTCCCCATCGACCTCACCATCGAGATGGCCCGGGATGAGGGCCTCAGCGTGGACGAGGAGGGCTTCCAGAAGCTCATGCGGGAGCAGAAGGAGCGGGCGAGAGAGGCCCGCAAGGCCCTGGGCGACTTGGGCTGGGCCGGTATCGAGTTCGGCAAGGAGATCCCCTCCACCGAGTTCGACGGCTATGACGCCAACAATCTGAAGGATTACCCCTCCCACATCGTGGCTCTGGCCGCCGAGGGCGAGCTCCGGGACGAGATCGTCGCCGGGGTGGAGGGCATGATCGTCCTGGATAAGAGCCCCTTCTACGCCGAGATGGGCG
>DKDF01000077.1:0-500 GCA_002451755.1 Ruminococcaceae bacterium UBA6855 | reverse complement strand
AGGGCGGCAAGTTCATGCACACCGGCGTCGTCAAGAGCGGCAGCTTCCGGGTGGGGGAGGAAGTCCTCTCCACCGTGGACATGGACCGCCGCAAGGCCGTCATGCGGGCCCACAGCGCCACCCACCTGCTGGATGCCGCCCTGAAGAAGGTCCTGGGCGACCACGTCCACCAGGCCGGTTCCCTGGTGGAGCCCGACCGCCTGCGCTTCGACTTCACCCACTTTGAGTCCATCACCCCCGACCAGCTCGCTGAGATCAGCAGCCTCGTGAACGAGGCCATCCTGGAGGGCTATCCCGTCATCACCGAGGTCCTGCCCATTGAGGAGGCCAAGAAGAAGGGCGCCGTCGCCGCTTTCGGCGAGAAGTACGGCGAGGTGGTCCGCGTGGTGGAGATGGGCGACATCTCCATGGAGTTCTGCGGCGGTACCCACCTGGACAACACCGCCAAGGCCGGTCCCTTCCGGGTGAAATCCGAGAGCAGCGTGGCCTCCGGCGTCCGC
>DKDF01000062.1:16245-16618 GCA_002451755.1 Ruminococcaceae bacterium UBA6855 | reverse complement strand
TGGGCTTCGACTTTCGCCGAAAAGGCGCTCGGGCTCACAAAGACTGTCGGCGATCTGGCGGGTCCCATGCTTTTCTCGATTCTTATGGGCGTGTCGCGCTTTATGTACGGCAAGTTCGGCAACAGAATAAATCTCGATTCAATGATGCTCCTGAGCGGGTGCGTCTGCACGGCTTCTTATTTTCTCATTTCGCTGACCTCTTCGCCTGTTCTCGGGCTTGTCGGCGTCGCCGTGTGTGGGCTGTCTGCGGGTATACTCTGGCCGGGCACGATAGGCAAGATGTCCTCTGCGCTCCACGGCGGCGGAACGGCAATGTATGCTATTCTCTGCCTCGGCGGCGATATCGGCTGCTCGGCGGGACCGACCTTCGCCG
>DKDF01000062.1:0-16194 GCA_002451755.1 Ruminococcaceae bacterium UBA6855 | reverse complement strand
TGATGGCGAGTGCGTTCGGCGATGACCTCAAAAAGGGCATACTTTGCGCCGTCATATTCCCGCTGACTCTGTCGGTGATAATGCTCGTGCGCGAGTTCATTATTCCGCGCCGCAGAAAGAAGGCAAAGTCATGAAGAAAAATTATAAATCGACCGTCAACGCCTGCTTCGCGGGCTATGTCGTCCAGGCGATAGTCAACAACTTCGTGCCCCTGCTGTTTCTGACTTTCAACAAGAGCTACGGCATCGAGCTTTCAAAGATAACCGCGCTGATAACCGTCAATTTTATTCTACAGCTTTGCATCGATCTGCTCTCCGCGTTCTTTATCGATAAGATAGGCTACCGCGCGGCGGCAATTATGGCTCATGTGTTCGCGGCGGCGGGACTTGTTTCATTGACCGTTTTGCCGGATATTCTGCCATCGCCGTTTGTCGGTCTGCTCATTTCCGTCGTGCTATACGCGGTCGGCGGCGGACTGCTCGAAGTTATAGTCAGCCCGATAGTCGAAGCGTGCCCGACGGATAACAAAGAGAAGATGATGAGCCTGCTCCACTCGTTCTATTGCTGGGGCAGCGTCGCCGTCGTCGGCATTTCAACGCTCTATTTCTCGATATTCACAACGGCTAACTGGAAGTATCTCGCACTTATCTGGGCGGTCGTGCCGATAGTCAATGCCTTGAACTTTATCCGCGTGCCGATAGCTCCGCTTATCGAAGAAGGGGAGACGGGGCTCTCGTTCAAACAGCTGCTCGGCAACAGAATGTTCTGGATATTCATGCTGCTGATACTCTGCTCCGGCGCGAGCGAACAGGCGGTCAGCCAGTGGGCTTCGACCTTTGCGGAAAAGGGTCTCGGCGTCTCAAAGACAGTCGGCGACCTCGCCGGCCCCATGCTCTTCTCCGTGCTCATGGGCGTGTCGCGCGTGATATACGGCAAATTCGGCGACAAAATCGATCTCGACGGCATGATGATTTTCAGCGGCGCGCTGTGCATGGTGTCTTATCTGCTCATTGCGCTCAGCTCCTCTGCGGTGCTCGGACTTGTCGGAGTCGCGCTGTGCGGCTTCTCGGTCGGCATCATGTGGCCGGGAACGTTCAGCAAGGCGTCCGCGGGGATAAAGGGCGGCGGAACGGCGATGTTTGCTCTTCTGGCGCTCGGCGGCGATCTCGGCTGTTCTTCCGGACCTACTTTTGCAGGAATGATGGCGAGCGTATTCGGCGACGACCTCAAAAAAGGCATACTCTGCGCCATATTTTTCCCGGCGCTTTTAACCGTGCTGACAATTTTTACAAAACGCAGAAAAGTGAAAAATTGATATCAAAAGCGGCAGAATACGGATGATAAACCCGTGTTCCGCCGCTTTAATTTTATTTTTGCGGTTTACATTTGCAGGAATAGCTGATAAGATATATATGTGAGATTTTGACTTTCTTCGAGTCTCATAAACAGGAAAATGAAAATGGACAGGAAAACTAAAATAAGGGGACTGAAATATGAGCGTAGCTAATATTCTGTCGATGGCGGGCGGACTCGGTCTGTTCCTCTTCGGCATCAGGACGATGGGCGACGGACTCGAAAACGCAGCCGGCGCCAAGCTCAAGAGAATGCTCGAAGTGCTTACCGGAAACCGCTTCCTCGCAGTGCTCGTCGGCTTTGTCGTCACGGCGATAATCCAGTCGTCAACCGCAACGACCGTTATGGTCGTCGGCTTCGTCAACGCGGGCATGATGTCGCTCGCGCAGGCGGTCGGCGTCATAATGGGCGCGAATATCGGTACTACCGTCACATCACTGCTCATCGCGCTGAACTTTTCGAGCGTCGCGGCGGCTGCAGCGCTCGTCGGCGTTATACTCATGCTCGCGTCGAAAAAGACCGTCGTCAAGAACCTCGGCGCAATATTCACGGGCTTCGGTCTGCTCTTCCTCGGCATCGATATGATGTCCGATTCCATGGCTCCGCTCAGAGAGAGCGCAGGCTTCATGAACTTTATCGTCACCGTCTCGGAGTCGCCTCTGCGCCCGCTGTTCGGTATTATTCTCGGCATAGTCATGACCGCCGTGCTCCAGAGCTCCTCGGCTTCCGTCGGCGTGCTCCAGACTCTCGCCATGCAGGGACTTGTGCCCCTCAAGTTCTCCGTCTTCGTCCTCTTCGGTCAGAATATCGGAACCTGCCTTACGGCACTCTTCTCGACCGTCGGCGCGAAGAAAAACTCGAAGCGCGCCGCAGTTATCCACCTGCTCTTCAATGTTATCGGCACGGGCATATTTATTCTTATAGCCCTGCTCACTCCCTATGTCGAGTGGATAGAGAAGCTGTCGCCCGACCCGATGGCGCAGATAGCCATATCGCATATCGTGTTCAATATCGTCTCTACCGTTATTATGTTCCCGTTTGCGAAAGTTCTCGTCAAGCTCTCCTGCCTGCTCGTTCCCGGCAAGGATGACAGCGAGAGCGAGATGCACTGCAAGTTCATCGACGACCGCTTGCTCAATACGCCTCCCTTCGCTGTCATGCAGGTCGGCAAGGAGGTCGCCCGCATGGCGAAGCTCGCGCGCGATAACTTTGAGACAAGCGCCCACGCGCTCATAAACCGCAGCGACAAGGATCTCGACAAGGTCATGGAAAACGAAGAGGTCATAAACTACCTCAACCATCATATAACCTCGTATCTCGTCAAGCTCAACGCTCTTGATATAACCGACAGCGACTCGGATTATATCGCCCGAGTTTTCCACGCGATAAACGATATCGAGCGCGTCGGCGACCATGCGATAAACCTCGCCGAAGCGGCTCAGCACAATATCGGCGACGGACTCAAATTCTCCGACCCCGCGAGGGAGGAGCTAAATCAGCTCTGCGGCAGTGTCGTTACATTGCTTGAGCGCTCGATGGCGGCGTTTGATAACCAGTCGCTCAGCGACAACGAGGCAAAGGAACTCTCTGACCTCGAGGAGCATATCGACGACCTGACCCTCGAGTGCCAGGATTCGCATATCTTCCGCCTCAACCGCAAGGAGTGCAATACCGAAGCGGGTATGCTTTATCTCAACACCATAACCGACTTTGAGCGTGTCGGCGACCACGCCATAAACATCGCTTTTCTTGCAAGATCAAAATAATTTTTAAAATACCCTTGCATTTTGCAGGGGTATGATGTAGAATAAGAACAGAACATTTGTACGAACAAAATTTCAGCTCCCCGAAAGGACGGAACGAACATGGCAGATAAACAGAAAGCGCTTGAAACTGCGATATCGCAGATAGAGAAAAATTTCGGCAAAGGCTCGATAATGAGACTCGGTCAGAATACGGCAATGAATGTCGAGGCTATCTCGACCGGCTCCGTTACCCTCGACGCCGCCATCGGCATCGGCGGACTTCCGCGCGGCAGAATAATCGAGATATACGGCCCCGAATCGTCCGGTAAAACCACTCTCGCGCTCCATGTTGTCGCCGAGGCTCAGAGAATGGGCGGCGAGGCTGCGTTTATCGATGCCGAGCACGCGCTCGATCCCATATATGCCGCGAATCTCGGCGTTGATGTCGACTCTCTTCTCGTCTCTCAGCCGGACAACGGCGAGCAGGCGCTCGAGATAACCGAAGCTCTGACCCGTTCGGGCGCTATCGATGTTATAGTCGTCGACTCCGTTGCGGCTCTCGTTCCGCGCTCGGAGATCGAGGGCGATATGGGCGACTCCCATGTCGGTCTCCACGCGCGCCTTATGTCGCAGGCTCTCAGAAAGCTCGCGGGCGCTATTTCAAAGTCGAATACTATTATAATTTTCATAAACCAGCTGCGTGAAAAGGTCGGCGTTGTCTACGGCAACCCCGAGGTCACAACCGGCGGTCGTGCGCTGAAGTTCTATGCTTCTATCCGTATCGATGTCCGCAAGATAGAGCAGCTCAAAGGTCCCGGCAATGAGTTCATCGGCTCGCGCACAAGGGCTAAGATAGTCAAGAATAAAGTCGCTCCGCCCTTTAAAGAGGCTGAGTTCGATATCATGTACGGCAAGGGCATATCCAAGGTCGGCGAAATACTCGACCTCGCCGTCAAATATGATATTATTCATAAGAGCGGCGCGTGGTTCTCCTATAACGAGAACCGACTCGGTCAGGGCAGAGACAATGTCAAGAATTATATCAGCGAGCATCCCGACTTCATGACGGAGCTCGAAGCCCAGGTTCGCGAGCGCCTTATGGCGGAGAACAATGCTGCAAGAGCCGCCGCAAAGCCTGCGGAGAAGCCCGCGCCTGCCGCCGAGCCTGCACCCGCCGCGATGCCCAAGAAGCCCACGAGCCGTTCCGGCGCAAAGGCGAAGCTTGACATCGTTGTTGATGACGACGATTGATGAAGATAACGGCACAGCAGGGCAGGGGACAAAAAATACATATACTTGTCGACGGGGAGTACCGTCTGACCGTTACCCGGGATTTCTGGGCGAGTCGGAATATACGCTCCGGCGATGAAATTGACGATGCGGAGTTTGCCGCCTTTTGCGAGGCGGCAGGCTCCTGCCGTGCATTTAACGCGGCTGTCGATATTCTCTCGCGGCGCGACCATTCGTCAAAGGAGCTCCAGCGAAAGGTTGCCCGCCGCTCCGGCGCGGAGTTTGCTCGCGAAGCGGTCGAACGCCTTGAAGAGATGGGCTATGTCAACGACGAGCGCTATGCCCACACCCTCGCGCAGGAGCTGTATGAGCGGCGCGGCATGGGCAAAAAGCGCATCGAACAGGAATTAAGACAGCGCGGAATATCGCGCGAGACGGCGAGCGAATGTGCCGAAGAGCTCGACGGCGACGACATTGAGCGGATAAAAAATCTGCTTGAGACCAAATTCGCCGGCAAATTTTCCGATGAAAAGGGCAGGCGGCGCACCTTCAACGCCCTGACCCGCCTCGGCTACGGTTATTCCGATATCCGTTCGGCAATGCGCTCTGTGGACGAGGAATATGAAGATACGGACGATCAATTTTCCTGTTAGAAGATAAGAAAAGGAAAAAATAGTGTATAATTTCTGTTATCAAGCGAAAGGAAGAACTGTTTGATGAAGAAAAGAAGAGTTTTATTCGTGTCGCTCGGCTGCCCGAAGAATCAGGTCGACGGTGAGCTGATGCTCGCAAAGCTTCAGAACGCCGGATTTGAAAATGCGGACAATTTCGAGCGCCTCGACGCAGTTATAGTCAACACCTGCGCGTTTATCGACTCCGCCAAGCAGGAGGCTATCGACACAATTCTGGAGATGGTCGGCCTCAAAAAAGACGGACTCGTCCGCGCGGTCATTGTCACCGGATGCCTCGCCGAGCGCTACCGCGACGAGATACTTCAGGAGATTCCCGATGTTGATGCGGTCGTCGGCATCGGCGCAAACGGCGATATCGACAAGATAGTTGATGAAGTCCTCGAAGGCAAGCAGACCAATGTTTTCCCCGACAAAAAAGAGCTCCCCATGTGCGGCGAGCGCGTGCTCACCACTCCCGATTACTGGGCGTATCTCAAGATAGCCGAGGGCTGCTCGAACTGCTGCACCTATTGCTCCATCCCGTCCATCCGCGGACCTTTCCGCAGCCGCGACGAGGAGAGCATAGTCGAAGAGGCAAAGACCCTCGCGAATCAGGGCGTCAAAGAGCTCGTGCTTATCGCGCAGGATGTCTCGTCCTACGGCATTGATATCTACGGCGAATACAGGCTCGCTCATCTGCTTGATTTGCTCTGCGAGATCGACGGCATCGAGTGGATACGCCTGCTCTATTGCTATCCCGATAAGATAACCGACGAGCTTATCGACACCATGGCTTCCCAGCCCAAGGTGCTCCATTATATAGATCTGCCGCTCCAGCACGCGGACGATAAAATCCTCAAGGCGATGAACCGCCACAGCACCGCGGAAGAGACCCGCGAGGTCATAAGAAAACTACGCGAGCGTATGCCGGATATCGCTATACGCACGACATTTATAGTCGGCTTCCCCGGCGAGGGCGACGACGAGTTTGAGACTCTCGCCGAGTTCGTCAACGAGGAGGAGTTTGAGCGTCTCGGCTGCTTCGAATATTCTCCGCAGGAGGGCACACCCGCCGCGAAAATGGAGAATCAGGTCGACGACGATGTCAAATCCCGCCGCGCCGAGGTCATAATGCAGGATCAGTATGAGATAATGACCGAGAAGAACAACAATATGATTGGCAAGACCCTGCGCGTGCTCACAGAGAGCTACGATGATTATACCGACAGCTACTCCGGTCGCTCGTATATGGACGCGCCCGATATCGACGGCAAGATAATCTTCACCTCGCCCGATTTCATAAAAGAAGGCGAGTTCGTCGATGTCGAGATACTCGGCGTCAACGAGTATGACCTGCTCGGAAGAACAGTAAAATAAACCCGGAAAGGGGAATTGAAATGCAGAAGCTTAATCTGCCCAATAAACTGACGCTCATAAGAATGTTCCTCGCGCCTATTTATCTCGCGCTGATGCTTATTGAGTTCCCTTATCATTACATAGTCGCGCTTGCCGTTTTCGCGATAGCGTCACTGACCGATATGCTCGACGGCAAGATTGCACGAAAGAATAATCTTATCACCGTTTTCGGCAAGCTCCTCGACCCGCTCGCCGATAAAATGCTCACCACCGCCGCTCTGCTCGCATTCATGCGCGAGGGCTGGTGCAGCATCTGGATCGTTATGATAGTCCTCACCCGCGAGTTCGCCGTCGCAGGCGTCCGCCTTATCGCCACGGCGCAGGGCATTGTTATCCCCGCAAACTATTGGGGCAAGGCGAAAACCGTCAGCCAGATGGTGTTCACTATCGTTATCATGCTCCTCGCCGAGCTTGACGCGACGTTTGATATTTTTGCGAACGCCGGCTGGTTCACTCTCGCGAGAGTGTCGAATATCATGCTTTGGATAACCGCCGTTCTGACGGTCGTTTCGGGCATCACATATTTTGTGGACAGCAAAAAACTTATTGACTTTTCCAAGTGATTTCAATATAATGATTAATAGATATGCGAGTCATATCGGCTGACAAAAAAACAAAAAATAACATGCGTTTACCGGGAGAAGTAGCCGGATATCCGCGGCATCAGAGAGGGAGCCCGAAGCTGAGAAAGCTCCTTGCCGTATGAAGGCGAAATGCACCCGTCAGCACGCAGGGGGAACAGCAGTATCCCTGCGCGGAAGGCACCGTTATCGGCCGGGCGCGTATTTGCGCGCAGAGATATAAACAGGAGTGGAACCGCGCTCAGGCGCCTCCGTTGTCCGCAAGGATAACGGAGGCTTTTTGTATGCCGTTTATATATTGAACGGCTGTAGGGACGGATATCGTCCGCCCGCGAACAGCGCGGCTTTCGGATTCGCACCCACGCAGGGCGGACTTTATTTGCCTGCAGGTCTCAAATCGGTGTAAGCCGAGGCTGAGGGTTTTATTTCGCCGACGCTAAAAGTTATAAGCAAAAGTAAACAGTGAAGAAGTGAAAGTTTGAACTTGTAGGGTGCGGCGACTCGACGCACCGCTGCCGCCGTCGGCGGCACGAAACGCATATCCGCACTTAACGCATACTTCTTTCTACCGCATATTTCTCACATCTTGATTCCTGTTTTCTCGGCATGAGCCGAGACAGAAGGACTTGTTTCGTTTCACACGCCGCATGCGGCAGCAGTTTTATCCGATCTCAAGGAGTTGATATTTATGTTTGACAGGCTCAGGGAGGATATAAGCACCTTCAAACGGCGCGACCCCGCCGCGAGAAGCGCGCTCGAAATCTTCTTCCTCTATCCGGGTCTTAAAGCTATAAGAATGCACCGCAGAGCCAATTGGTGCTATCGCCACAGGATGTTTTTCCTCGCCCGCTGGATATCGCAGAGGGCTGCGCGTAAAACGGGGATAGAGATACACCCGGCGGCGACCATCGGCAGGCGCTTTTTCATCGACCACGGCACCGGAGTTGTTATCGGCGAGACCACCGTTATCGGCGACGATGTTATGATATATCAGGGCGTGACCCTCGGCGGCACCGGCAAGGATACCGGCAAACGCCATCCGACCATCGGCAACAATGTCATGATCGGCGCGGGCGCAAAGGTGCTCGGACCGTTCAAAGTCGGCGACAATTCGAATATCGCCGCGGGCGCGGTGGTTCTCGATGAGATTCCGCCCGACTGTACCGCTGTCGGCGTGCCGGCTCATATCGTTCGCCGCAACGGAGTCAGGGTAGACGACCTCGACCAGGTGCATATACCCGACCCGGTCGCGCAGGAGCTCTGCAGGCTCGAGCATCAGGTCTCCCAGCTGAGAAAACAGCTTGAGGAGCAGGAAAACACACAGGAAATTGACTGAAAGGAAGATATAAATGAAAGTCTATAACACTCTCACAAGAAAAAAAGAAGAGCTCGTCCCGATAACCCCGGGCGAGATCAAGATGTACGCCTGCGGCCCGACCGTGTATAACTATATCCACATCGGCAACGCTCGCCCGCTGTGCATCTTCGATATCCTGCGCCGCTATCTCGAATATCGCGGCTACAATGTGAAGTTTGTCCAGAATTTCACGGATATCGACGATAAAATAATCAGACGCGCAAACGAGGAGCATGTTGATTTCTCCGAGATTTCCGAGCGCTATATAAAAGAGTTTTGGACTGACGCGGACGGACTCAATGTCCGCCACGCAACGATAAATCCGAAAGCTACCGAGAATATCGACGCCATCATCCAGATAATCTCGACCCTTATCAAAAAGGGCTACGCCTATGAGGCGCAGGGCGACGTTTATTTCAGCACCGAGAAGTTCAAGGATTACGGCAAGCTCTCACATCAGCCGCTCGAGGATCTTGAGGCGGGCGCTCGTATAATGGTCGGCGAAGTAAAGCGCGAGCCGATGGACTTCGCCGTCTGGAAAGCCGCGAAACCCGGCGAGCCCGCATGGGATTCTCCGTGGGGCAAGGGCAGACCCGGCTGGCATATCGAGTGCTCCGCGATGAACTGGCGCTATCTCGGCGACACTATTGACATTCACTGTGGCGGTCAGGATCTCATCTTCCCGCACCATGAGAATGAGATAGCTCAGAGCGAGTGCTTTACAGGCAAGCCGTTCGCCCATTATTGGATGCACAACGGCTATATCAACGTTGACAATGTGAAGATGTCGAAGTCCCTCGGCAATTTCTTCACCGTGCGCGATGTCGCCGAAAAATACGGCTATGAGCCGATCCGCTATCTGCTCATCTCCGCCCAGTACAGAAGCCCGATAAACTACAGCACCGATATCATCGAGCAGTGCATTTCCGCGCTCAACAGGCTCTATACCTGCCGCGATTCGCTCGATTTCGAGCTCAAGAACGCTGCCGACGCAGAGCATGACGGCGACAAGGCGATTATCGACGGCTTTGATAAATACAGAGAGCAGTTCATCGCCGCCATGGACGACGATCTCAACACAGCCGACGCCATCGCTTCTATATTCGAACTCGTCCGCGATATCAATACAAATGTTGTCGGCAAGACCCCCTCGAAGGCGCTTGTCGAGGGCGCGATAGCTATGTTCGACGAGCTGACCGGTGTGCTCGGACTCGTATATAACCGCAAGACCGAGACTCTCGACAGCGATGTCGAAGCCCTTATCGAGGCGCGCACGAACGCCCGCAAGGAGAAAAACTGGGCAGAGGCAGACAGGATCAGAGATCAGCTCAAGGAAATGGGCATCGTCCTCGAGGATACCGCCCAGGGCGTGAAGTGGCACAGAGAATAAATATATAGACAAAACGCATAAATTAATGTATAATACTATGTGACTTTTTAATTAAATTGCGGAGGTTAAGTAAGTGAACGATCTGAAAACCCGATTCTTTGACGATGTGGACAAAAACTGTCCTCTTTCGGAGTATCCCCGCCCGCAGCTTGTGCGCGAGGATTGGATGTGCCTCAACGGCGAGTGCGATTATGAGATAACCCCGGCGGGCGACTCCTGCCCGAAAGATTTCAGCGGCAAGATAATCCTGCCTTTCGCCATCGAGAGCCAGCTCTCCGGCGTTCAGCACGCGCTTCAGCCCGACGAGCGCCTTTGGTACAGAAAGAGGTTCACTCTCGACAGCCGCTTTGATGATAAGCGCTGCATTCTGCATTTCGGCGCTGTCGATTGGCAGTGCGAGGTGTTTGTCAACGGCGTCTCCGTCGGCGCACATACCGGCGGCTATTGCCCGTTCTCTTTTGATATAACAGATGAGCTTGTCGACGGCGAAAATGAGCTTGTTGTCAAGGTCTATGACCCGACCGACAAGGGCTGGCAGAACCGCGGCAAGCAGGTTCTCAAATCCGTCGGCTTCTGGTATACCGGAACCTCCGGAATCTGGCAGACGGTGTGGCTTGAGCCCGTGGCTCAGAGTCATATCACCTGCGTGCGCCTGACCCCCGATATCGATGCGGGCGAGATAATCGTCTCCTGCACCGGCGAGGGGCTTGACGGCTGCACGATAGAGGCTGAGATTTCGCTCGGCGGCGAGCAGGTATATTCCGGCGAGATGAAGCTCAACGCGCAGCTTCCCGTGCCCGACGCGAAGCTCTGGAGCCCCGAGAGTCCGACTCTCTATGACCTTGTGCTCACCGTGAAGAAGAACGGCGAAGCTGTCGATACAGTCAAGAGCTATTTCGGCATGAGAAAGTTCAGCGTCGGCAAGGATAAGCAGGGTCTGCCGCGCCTTATGCTCAACAACGAGTCCTATTTCCAGCGCGGTCTGCTCGATCAGGGCTATTGGAGCGACGGCGGTCTGACTCCGCCCAACGACGAAGCGATGATATTCGATATCGCCGAGATGAAGCGTCTCGGATTCAATATGCTCAGAAAGCATATCAAAGTCGAGCCCCTGCGCTGGTACTATCACTGTGACAGACTCGGCATGATAGTCTGGCAGGATATGGTCAGCGGCGGCGAGTATATCGGAAATATCCTCGCGGGCGTTCTGCCGAATATCGGCATCGGCGTCAAAGATAATAAATATAACTGGTTCAGCCGCGGCGAAAAAGAGTGGCGCGATGATTACCGCCGCGAGCTGTTCGAGATGATAGACAATCTCTATAACTGCACCTGCATCGGCTGCTGGGTGCCCTTCAACGAGGGCTGGGGTCAGTTCGACGCGAAGGAGATCGGCGATGCCGTCAAGGCATACGATCCCTCGAGAATCGTTGACCACGCGAGCGGCTGGTACGATCAGAAGGGCTGCGACCTCAAGAGTATGCACAAATATATCCTGCCCATCCATATGCCGAGGCTTGACGGCAGACCGTTCGTCATAAGCGAATACGGCGGATACAGCATGATTCTCGACGGTCACGTCTGGAACAAGCAGAAGAGCTTCGGCTATATCATGTTCAGGTCGAAGGAGAAGCTCTCCGCGGCTTATAAGAAGCTGCATGAGAAGCAGGTCATCCCGCTGATAAAGAAAGGACTTTGCGCCACTGTCTATACTCAGGTCAGCGACGTCGAGTTCGAAGTCAACGGAATGTATACATATGACCGCAAGGTGTTGAAGCTCGACGAAAAGACCGTGCAGGAAGTCAACTCCAAGCTGCATTTTTAAGGAAGAAAGCGACAGATGAAGTCACTGTTTATAAGACTGATAAAAAAACTCGGCGATATGCGCCGCCACCTGCTCTATTACCGCATTTGGCCTGCGGTTTACAGGCACGCGGCGAAAAAGCCGATAGACGAAAAGAAGGTGCTCCTCGCATCGAACAGCAAAACGCTTCCGGACAACCTGTCCTGCATGAAGCGCGAGCTTGAGGCGCGCGGAATGCACTGCACCGAGATGCTCATTCCCGCGGGAGCGGGCAGCATAAGCGCAAGGGCGGCGGAGTTCAGGCAGAATATCCGCTTCCAGCGCGAGTATGCGACGAGCAAACTCGTTTTTGTCGAGGATGCGTTCTTCCCGCTGTTCGCGAATCATCCGCGAAAGGGCACCGAGGTCATTCAGCTTTGGCACGCATGCGGCGCGTTCAAAAAATGGGGCTATTCGACCGCCGACCTCAAGTGGGGCGCGGACAGAAAAAGCCTCGAACGCTACCCGATCCACAACACCTATACCGCAGTTACCGTGTCGGCGCGCAATATTATTCCGTATTATGCCGAGGCGTTCAACTGCCCGGAGAGCATAATCAGACCGCTTGGCGTGCCGAGGACGGACATTTATTTCAATTCCGATTTCGTCTCGTCCGCCCGCGCGGAAATGCTCAAAAAATTCCCGCAGATAGGGGGCAGGAAGATAATCCTCTATGCCCCGACCTTCCGCGGCAACTCGATCCTCAAGTCCTATATGGATCTCAAACTTGATATCGAGCGCATGAACGCGGAGCTGTCCGACGATTTCGTCCTGTTGTATAAGCTCCATCCGCAGACGGCGAAACGCTTTTCGCTCAGCGCCGAGGAGCGCGAAAAATATGAGAATTTCGTGTTCGATATTTCAAAGGATGTGCGAATCGACCTCGCAATGTGCGCGGCTGATATGCTGATAAGCGACTATTCGTCCGTGATTTTTGAATATTCGCTGCTCAGCCGTCCGATGATATTCTTTGCCTACGATCTCGAAGAATATGACCGTGACCGCAGCTTTTATAACAAATATGAGGACTTCGTTCCCGGCCCTATAGTCCGGGATACCGAGGGCATTGTTTCCGCCGTCAGGCAGGCGCAGACCGGCTTCTACAGCGCGGAAATTGAAAATTTCAGAAACTATTTTATGGACGCCTGCGACGGGCACAGCACCGCGCGCATCGCCGAAGCGTTCATGGAAAAATAAGGTGTATCATATGAAAAAGACTTTCAAAGCCGCAGCGGCATTCCTGCTCATCCTGGCGGTCGCCATAGGTATGTGCGCGTGTTCGGGCGGAGCCGGCGGCAAAGCGCCCGGCAAAAAGATCGCCATAGTCACAGCGACCCTGTCGCAGAATCCCGAGGAATATCAGCGTGCGGCTCAGCTTGCGAGCGAATATTCCTATGTCGAGCACGTTGTCTATACCGACACGCGCGTCGGCACTTCGGGCATTCTCGATTTCTATAAGCGCGTCAACGATATCGCTTCCGATACGAGCTACGGCGCGATAGTTATCGCGAGAGCGAATCTCGGAGCCGTAGCGGCAGTCAGAGCGGCAAAGGCGAAGAACCCCGAGAAGCTCATCGTCTGCACGGCTCCAGAGGAGAATATCCAGACTCTTGCGAAGTCCGCCGATGCTATTCTTGCGATAGATACCGCCAAGGACGCGGCGATGATGGTCGAAGAGGCGCACGGACGCGGTGCGCAGGTCTTTGTCTATTACGCCACCGGCGTTCAGCAGAGCACCCCGAGCATCAAGGAGTCGCGCGAAGCGGCTGAGAAAAAGTGCGAGGAGCTCGGCATGACATATAAGTTTGTCAACTGCTACGATGTCTCGCAGGCTCTCGGCATAAAGGGTGCGCAGAGCTTTATGAAAGAGGATATTGCCCGCCAGCTCAAGAATTTTGAGGGCAAGAAGATTGCGGCTTATTGCGCCGATATATCTTCTCAGGCGGAGCTTATAAAGAATGCCTGCCCGAACGGCATAATCGTCGCGGGCACGAGCTTTCCGAGCGTCTACGACGGCTACACCGCCGCTTTTGATATCGAAGTCGGCAAGAAGTGGGACAACAAGTCCAAGGTGTTCAGCAAGGTCAGAGCTGCGATAAGAGAGAACGGCGGCACGAAGAACCAGTTCATCGTATGGGACGATCTGACCGCATCTTCAATGACCGAGGCGGCGTTTGAATACGCAAGAGCTACCCTCTGCGGCGAGCAGATTGACATGGCAAAAGCGGTCAAATCGAGCTTCCCGTCGAAGATAAAAGTGTCTGACAAACAGCTCGACAAATGCACCTTTATTTACACGGAGGACTACCGCGTATTATGAGAGGAAAATTCATTGTAGTCGAGGGACTTGACGGCTCCGGCAAGGGCACTCAGACGGCTTTGCTTTGCGCTTATCTCAAGTCGCAGGGCAGGAATGTGTATCCGACCGCCGAACCTACCGAGTCGGTGACCGGCGGCATGATAAGAGATGTGCTCAGCGGCGCAAGGCAGCGCACCTCTTCGGAGCTTGCCGCACTCTTCCTTGCAGACCGCGTGGCACACAACATGAACCCCGTCAACGGCATAGAGAAGACGCTCGAAACCGGAATCGATGTCGTGTGCGACAGATATTATTATTCTTCCATTGCCTATCAGGCGGTAGGGGAGGACAGGCAGTGGGTCATTGATATGAACCTCAACTGCCCGGGCATACTCAAACCGGATATCTGCATCTTCTTCGATGTCGACCCGGAGAGCTGCCATGAGAGAATAGAAAACGGGCGCGTGTATCTCGAGATTTTCGAGCGCGACCCGGAACAGATAAACGCCATCCGTGAGCGGTATTACAGCGCATTTGAACTGCTCAAGGACAGAGACAATATCGTTGTCATCAACGCCGCGCGCGATATAGATTCCGTCGCCGCCGATGTCAGAAAAGCGATTGACACGGTTATAAAATAACATGATCCGCCCGGAATCGGGCGGATTTTTTATCGGCATAAAAAATCAAGCCGCCCGGTTGCCCGAGCGGCTCAAATTATTTATTCAGCTTTGATTAATACATTCCGCCGCCGGCCTGTGCAGCCATCGCTGCGGCGTTTGCCGCATCTGCTGCCGGGTCGGGCTTGTCGGTGACAAGGCTCTCGGTGGTCAGAACCATTGCCGCAACGGAAGCGGCGTTCTGCAGAGCGGAGCGGGTGACCTTTGTCGGGTCAACAACGCCTGCCTCGAACATGTCGACATATCCGTCGGAAGCGAAGTTGTAGCCGTAGCCGATCTTACCGGACTCAACGATGTGGTTGATGATGACCGAACCCTCAAGTCCTGCGTTGGAAGCGATCTGGCGAACGGGCTCTTCAAGAGCCTTGAGAACTATCTTCACGCCGGTCTTCTCGTCGGAATCCTCGGTGCTGTCAAGCAGAGCCTTAACTGCGGGGATAGCGTTGAGCAGTGCAACGCCGCCGCCTGCAACGGAACCCTCTTCAACAGCAGCCTTGGTTGCTGCGAGAGCATCCTCGATACGGAGCTTCTTCTCCTTCATCTCGGTCTCGGTAGCTGCGCCGACCTTGATGACCGCTACGCCGCCTGCAAGCTTTGCGAGGCGCTCCTGAAGCTTCTCTCTGTCATAGTCGGAAGCGGTGTTCTCGATCTGGGTGCGGATTTGGTTGACTCTGGACTTGATAGCGTCCTTGTCGCCTGCACCGTCAACAATGATGGTGTTTTCCTTGGAGACCTTGACCTGGCGTGCGCGGCCGAGATCGGAAATCTGGGTGTCCTTGAGCTCAAGACCGAGTTCGGAGGTGATGACCTTGCCGCCGGTGAGGATAGCGATATCCTGGAGCATCTCCTTGCGTCTGTCGCCGAAGCCGGGAGCCTTGATGCCCACGCAGGTGAACACGCCGCGAAGCTTGTTGACAAGGATGGTCGAAAGAGCCTCGCCCTCGATGTCCTCGGCGATGATGATAAGCTTTCCGCCTGCGTGCATGATCTGCTCGAGCAGGGGAAGAAGATCCTGAATGCTTGCGATCTTCTTATCTGTGATAAGAATGAGAGCGTCGTCAATGACAGCTTCCATCTTGTCGGTGTCGGTTACCATGTAGGGGGAGATGTAGCCTCTGTCGAACTGCATGCCCTCGACAACCTCTGCCTCGGTCTGCGCAATCTTTGACTCCTCAACGGTGATAACGCCGTCGGAGGTGACCTTCTCCATAGCGTCGGCAATGATTCTGCCGATGTCCTCGTCAGCGGAGGAAATGGTAGCTATTCTTGCGATGTCCTCGGTGCCCTTAACAGGCTGAGAGTGGGACTTGACAGCCTCGATAGCGGCGTCAACAGCCTTCTGGATGCCCTTCTTGATGACCATCGGGTTTGCGCCTGCAACAACGTTCTTCATGCCCTCGCGGACGAGTGCCTGAGCGAGCAGGGTAGCGGTGGTGGTGCCGTCGCCCGCGACATCATTTGTCTTTGTGGCGACTTCCTTTATCAGCTGAGCGCCCATGTTCTCAAAGGGATCTTCGAGCTCAACATCCTTGGCGATGGTGACACCGTCGTTGGTGATGAGGGGCGTGCCGAACTTCTTATCCAGCACCACGTTGCGGCCCTTGGGGCCCAGGGTGACCTTTACGGTAT
>DKDF01000071.1:21565-21746 GCA_002451755.1 Ruminococcaceae bacterium UBA6855 | reverse complement strand
GCATCCGGATAAGCCGCAGAGCAAAAGGACGGCAATCATAATCAGAGCTGCACTTCTCTTAATATTCATTTTCCCGTCCTTTCTCGATCTTCGGAATCCTTATAGTGACGGTTGTGCCGACATCGAGCTCGCTGTCGATAGAGATTCCGTATTCATCGCCGAAGTAAATCTTGAGCCTGTC
>DKDF01000071.1:0-21511 GCA_002451755.1 Ruminococcaceae bacterium UBA6855 | reverse complement strand
GATGCCCTTTGAATCGCTCCTGTCTTTTTTAAGGATAGTTTCGCACTGCTCTTTAGTCATTCCGAGTCCGTTATCGGAAACGGTTATCACAATATCCTTTCCGTCGCCGTGAACGCAGATGCGTATCTCGCCCTCGTCCACCATTCTGTCGAGCCCGTGATAGATGGCGTTCTCGATAAAGGGCTGAATCGTTATCTTGTTGCACATATATTCGAGCAGACTCTCATCCACATCGAAAGAATAAGTGAACTGATTTTTGTATCTGTAGCTCTGGATTATCAAGTAGCTTTCGGCGTGGCGAAGCTCATCGCGGATGGTGATAAACTCGTTTCCGTGGCTGATGCTTATTCTGAACAGCTTCGCGAGGGCGCCGACCATCTCAACCGCTTCTTTGCTGTTATCCTGCTCGCACATCCATTGAATTGAGTCGAGCGTGTTATAAAGGAAGTGGGGATTTATCTGCGCCTGAAGAGCCTTGAGCTCGGTCTTTCTGAGAACTATCTCCTCATTATGCACCTTTTCCATGAGCGACTGTATCATATGCACCATGTGCTCAAACGACGCGGAGAGGGTGCTGAACTCAACTACATTCGCCTTGTCCGCTTTATATTTATATGTTTCCGCCTGCTTTTCAAAGCTCTGCATTGACGAGACGAGGCGTCTTACGGGTCTTGTGACCGTCCGCGAAAGCAGGAAATATACCGTGACGGAGATGATAAGACTGAACAGCAGCGCAACAGCCATCCCGACCGCTATCTGCCTTTTGACGGACTGAGCCACTTCATCGGTAAAACTGACTCCGACTATTTTCCAGTTGCATGAATTAAGGGACGAAACCGTGTAGATATTGTCTTCTCCCCTGTGGACGCCGTCCGTCATTTTTGAAACTTCGTCGGTATTCTCTTTTTTGATGCCGGAAAAAAGCATCTGCTGCTGCGGATGATAGACTATCCCGCCCTTTGAATCGATAATATAGCAGTATCCCCTCTGGCCTATGCTTATCTTGTCAATATATTTTGCAATCGAAATAAACTCAAAATTGACGGCGACAAAGACCTGCTTTTGAAAAAGATCGGAATATTTTTTCTTTGCAATGGTCACGACCCACGGGTACTTATTCTCATAGAGCGTGTCAACATGAGGCTGGGTTATCGCATAGCCGTCCTTGAGGCTCGAAAAAATCGATTTGTCGAAGGACAGATCGGTCGCGTTTTTCTTTGCAATATCGCCGCTGTCGTTTTCGGTCAGAAGAATATTGCCGTCGGTGTCATAAATCGTTACGCAATAGATATCGTCCTCAAGCCTCGCTGCGGTTGAAACGACTTTTTCAAGCGACTGCAGACTGCCGCAGCTGTCCGCCTCGTCGCAAAGGTTGTCCAGCTTGTTTTTGATGGACGAGATGTAATTTGAAACCGTGCCGTTCGCCTGCGACACCGACTGCTTTGACGAGACATACGCCGAATTGAACATCGTCCTTTCGTAGAATACACCGAAAAGGAGCGTAGCGCCTACAGTCGAAAACATCACGCCGAACACGACTATTGCGATTATGAGCGTCGACAGTTTTATTCCGGCGCGTTTAAATATCTTTCCCACCCAAACGCTCCTCTCTGTATTTGTTCGGCGAAACCCCGTAATATTTTTTGAAGCAATAGCTGAAATAGTGCTGATCGCTGTAACCGCACTTCTGCGATATTTCAAATATCTTCATTGAAGTGCACAAAAGCAGATCGCTCGCCGCTTTCATTCGCCTCTCGGTCACAAGGGCAACAAAATTCTTTGACTTTTTCTTTTTTATCAGCGCGCTCAGATAGTTCGGGCTGACGCCCAGCTTGTCGCTCGCGTCCGTCAGGGACAGATCTTCGTTCATATATTCCTCGTTGATTATCTGCAGCGCATGGTCGCAGAGAGCCTCGCTCTCATGCCTCTGCGAGCGGGAGATAATATCCCTCGCGTCAAGGCAGAGCGAAATGAGCTCGTTTTTATACTGCTCGTTAAAGTCGAAGGACAGGCGGGACATGAACGAATTGTTGGAGGTAAACAGCTCCGCCGCGGCGTTGCCGTCCGGCAGAACGCTGACGCATCTGTGCGCGGTAGCAAGAATCTGAACGATAATATAATCAATGCCCTCGCGCGTCTTTCCGGAAAGTATCTCGTCAAGGAACGACTTTATCTCATCCTTGCTCCCTATCTTCAGAAGCTGTTCGAGCTTATAGACGGATTTTTCGGCATTTTCAAACTCGTGTGTGCTCTTGCGCTCCTGGTCGTCGATATATCGGATGTTGCCCGTGCCGTCGGAGGTATAGCGCCGCGCCGTGATAGCCTGAGTGCAGGCGAGCGCCAAAAGAGACGGATCCTGAACGGTCTCGCTGATGCCGATAGTACAATTCTGATTCAACAGCTTTTTTGCGCTCTGCACAAGTTCAATAACGGGGAGTCTCAGTTTTGTTGACATCTCTTCCGGCTCGCTTGTTACAAGAGTAATTATTCTGCCGTTGACAAAGAAGCTTTCGCACAGAGCATATTTATTGAAAATACTGTTGACAAAATCGATATGCTGCTGAGAGGTGCAGGTCTCGCCCGTGTTTGCCTTGAATTTTGAAGCAATGACGCTGTAGCAGTCGCCGTCGCTTTTGATTATTCCGAGCTTTTTGGCATTCTCAGTTAAGTCGTCCGATGCATGGACATCCTCGCCCGTACCGAGTAGGAGCGGAAGCAGGAATTCCGCCTTTTCCAGCCGCAGAGAGATATCTTCGTTTGAACCGCCGCTTTTGAGCAGTTCAAACTCCCTGTCCATCTCGGCTCCGATTTTTTCAAACTCATCGGTGAGCTCGGATGCAGAAACAGGCTTGAGAAGATACCTTATGACATTGTATTTGAACGCCTCCTGAGCGTATTCAAAGTCGTCGTACCCGCTCAGGATAACAAATTTCGTTGCCGGTCTTATTTCACGGGTCCTTTTCGCAAGCTCAAGTCCGGTCATAAGCGGCATTTTGATATCGGTCAGAACAAGATCGGGTTCAAGCTTTTCGAGAAGATCGAGCGCCTCTATTCCGTTTTCGGCGCCGCCGACAACCTCAAAACCCGCTCTCTTCCAATCGACATTGCCTATAACCGCCTCTCTCTGGCGTATCTCATCGTCAACTACAAGCACACTGTACATAATCATGACCTCGCACAAAAATCATTTGTTTTATGTATACCGACTTTGCGGCGCATCCGGCAGAAATACAAATCACAACCGTATTTTTCGGATGCTGCTTCTGATTTTATTATATAAAAACTTCCGATTATTATCAAGATTTATCTTTTTCGCCGTGTCAAATATAAAAGATAATAAAATATACATAAAAATCCCGCCGGCTTATTTGCGCAGCCGGCGGGGTATTTTAATTTTGCTGCAAAATGTCTTCTTTATCGAGCATCGGGTATTTGACAAGTGACGCCGAGTTGAGGTTTTCGCGGTGCATATCGACTGCGGTGATGCGGCGGTTGTTATAAGTCGTGTAATAGTACACGCCCTTGTCCGCGTTGAAGCAGGAGGTGTATATAGTTATCTCATATTTCCCCTCCGCGACCTCGCAGCAGCCGCGCACCTGCTCGACCGCGCCGAGAATATGAAAGAATTGCCCGACGCTCTCCTCTTCCGTCCTGCCGGAGAGCGAATTGAGCTTCGTGAACGCGGCTCTGACGAATCTTGACATCGAGGACAAGTCACCCGGCAGACCGAGTCCGCCCATTCCGCGGCTGTATGTGCCGAGGCTTAATTTGTCTGAAAAGCTGTTTTCCGGCTGCTTCGGCGAGAGATTCATATAGTTGTTGAGATTGAACATCTGCATATCAAACGACGGCTCGTTCGTGAGAACTCCCGGGGCGTTGTCGTATATTTTAAGCCCGCTCTCGGTCGGCTCAATTGTTATCGCGCCGCTCTTGTCCGCGATTATCCAGTGCATTTTCGCCGCAGGATAGCGGCTGTCGAACGTTGTGCCGACGAGGTTTATTTTCTCTATCGCACTGCGAGCCTGCTCAAGGGTCGCGTATTGGCTGAGCACCCACGGGATAAATTCGAACTGCGCGATATTCTGCTTGCCGTCCTGCGGTTCGGAATAATGTGCGCTTACGGCGAAATTGAGTCCCGCCATGCCGAGCCCCTTTTCATTTACGGCGTCGTAGTACATCGGATATCCGTCCGAGACATGAGCCGTGCCGATTATAGCATAGTGCTCGTCCGTTCTGCCGCCGTGGCGGAACTCGAGCGGAAATCTGCGCGGCATCACGGTTATCTCCTCGCCGTAAGAGAACTCATAGTCGAGCGTCCTGCCCATATAAAAATCATCGGTTTGATAAGTTGCTGCCGTACACATAATAAGCCTCCCAAAGTTTTTTCTGCAATTATAATTATAGTATACCTGTTTGCCGAAGTTGTAAACACAATGAAAAATATCTGAAAATTCAAAACCGCCGCGGGCACTTTTCTGCGCTTCGCGGCGGTATGTTTATTTCTTGGGTATCTTTTTTCTGATATCGCTTAGGCGGTTGAGCGCTTCATAAAGCGTCTCGTCTTTCTTCGCGAAATGCAGGCGGATAAAATTGTTCACGGGCTCGCGGAAGAAGCTCAAACCCGGCACTGCGCCGACTCCGACATCGCGCGCGAGGACATCGCAGAACTCTAAATCCGATTCAAAGCCGAACTCCGAAATGTCGAGCATCACATAATATGCGCCCTGCGGCACAGTGTGTTTTATCCCGATATCATCGAGTCCTTTTATAAACAAATCGCGCTTTGCGGTGTACTTCTCTCTTAAATCATCGTAATATCCGTCCCCGAATCGAAGCCCCGTGACTGCCGCCTCCTGAAGCGGAGCCGCCGCGCCGACGGTCAGAAAGTCGTGCACTTTCTTCGCGACTTCAATGATATTCGGCGGCGCGATAATATAGCCCAGCCGCCAGCCGGTTATCGAATATGTCTTTGACAGAGACGAGCAGGAAATCGTGCGCTCCCACATTCCGGAAAGAGTGGCAAAATACACATGCCTGTTCGGCGCATAGACTATGTGCTCGTAGACCTCGTCCGTGATGACAAAAGTATCATATTTTTCGGCTAAATCGGCTATGAATTTCAGCTCATTATATGTAAAGACCTTGCCGCACGGGTTCGACGGATTGCAGAGTATGAGCGCCTTGGGGTGCTGTTTGAACGCCGCCTCCAGCTCATCGGGATTGAAATCAAACTCCGGCGGATAGAGCGGCACATATATCGGCTCGGCGCCCGAAAGAATCGCGTCCGCGCCGTAGTTTTCATAGAACGGCGAGAAAACTATCACCTTGTCGCCCGGGTCGGTCACGGTCATCATCGCCGCCATCATTGCCTCGGTGCTCCCGCAGGTGACGACTATTTCTGAATTGGGGTCGATGCGCCTGCCCATGAACTTCGACTGCTTCTCGGCGAGAGCCTCTCGGAAATTCTGTGCGCCCCAGGTTATCGAATATTGGTGGTAGTCCTCGTGCGCGACCTCGGCGAGGCGGTCGAGTATTTCTTTGGGCGGGTCGAAATCCGGGAAGCCCTGCGACAGATTGACCGCGCCGTACTGCAGCGAGACGCGCGTCATTCTGCGGATGACCGAATCGGTGAAATTTTCTGTTCTGCCGGAAAGTTCAGGCATATTTTCTCCCCCTAAATGCTGCGTTTTGAAATATTATACCGCAAGTTCAGCCGCTCGGGCAACCGACAAAACAAAGAAAAGCAGCCGGGAAAGCCGACTGCTTTTGTATACTTTTTCTGTTTTACTTCGCGTTGACGATATCGATCTGGTTCATATAGAGGTCGATATAGCTATCAGTCTTCGAGCCGAGCAGAGTGCCGTGGTTCGCGTTCTCCACAACGGGATAGACATACCACACGCCGCGCTCATACGCGCCCTTGTGGTCAACGATAAACTCGTGCTTCTCGCCCTCGGGATAGAGTGCACTCTTGACGGGCACTGCGCCGTCGTTTCTGAGCCAGTCGCCCTCGAGCTTTACGCCGTCAACGGTTATGCCGGTTATGTGACCGATGAGCCAGCCCGTGCCGGACATAACGCCGAGCGCGTCGGTCGGATCCTGGTACTTGCCGTCTGCGGAATCCTTTGTGCCGCTGCAGGCGTAGGAGAAATAATACACGCCGTCGACTATGCCCATCTTCGCGTTGAGCTCCTGCGCGCCGCGAAGCGTGAGGTCATAGAGGCAGTTGTCGTTCGAGAGAGCATAGTTCAGAATGCCGCAGATATTGAAGCTCGCCTTGCCCTCGCCGGGAGCGCGGGTCAGACCGAACTGGTCGAGCTTGAGGTCGAGATAGTTGCTGCCCGCCATGCCTGCGATATTGCCTATCATCGCGGCGATATACTCGCCCTGATAGAGGTCGACGCCGACATTCGCGCTGACCGTGCCGTTATGCGGCGCGGCTATCGAGATAACGGAGTTGACATAGTCGCCCTTGCCGCCGGTGAAGAAATCGGAGACATCGCCGCCCGCCGCGACCTCTTCGGGCGCGCCATTTGCGAGAATATAGGTGAAGAGTCTCGTCGTTGCGCCGCCGAACGAGTGGCCGAAGAGATTTATCTTGATGATATTTCCGTTCTTGTCGGTCTTGCCGAAGGTGTCGATAAGAGCCTTGCCGACGAACGAACGGCCGTAGCGCTCATGATGATGCTCCGCAGAGTGGACTGCGCCGTAATCGACAACGGTTCCCGCAAGCTGGGCATAGAGCTCGCACGCTCTGTCCCATGCGCTGCTGAGCGGACCGACGGAGGCCGCGTGACAATTATATCCGCGCGCCGAAAGCGACTTCATCAGATCCTCTTTGTACTGCATGCCCCAGTAAGGGGTGACGGAGTTGAGCTTATCCTGATCGCCGTAACCGAGAATACCGTGGACGAAGATGCAGGGATAATTGTAAGAATCGGCTTTTGCGTCGGCAAACGCAAATGAAACGCCCGCGCTGAAAACGAGAACCAGAGCGAGAAGTATGCTTGCCGCGCGTTTGAAAATGCTGCGCTTTGTCATTGTTTCACATCCTGTATTTTATTTGTTTTAATTTCATCAAAATACTAACACAAAACAAAAGTACTTTCAATATTTAATCGGAAAATTATGTTAGGAACACATAAATTATTTCACGCCGTCCGAAAGCTTCTTGAGCGCCCGCTCGTCAAGAAGATTCACCGTAACGAATTTTCCGCCGCAGAACACCGCCCAGTTATTGAAAACGCAGGGCAGATTCTTCGCCTTTTCGAGTGAATCGATCTCGATGAAATCGGCGTCTATTCCGTTTTCTTCGCAGAATTTGCGGTTCAACTCGATGCGCCCGGGTATAAACGGGCACTGGGCGTCATAATAGACGGTCAGTTTTTTGCTGTCTATCGTCTCTTTCTTCGCGTTTTCGGCAAAGCGCGGTTTTGTACCGTCGAAAGATAATGCCAGCAGCTCATAGCCGTTCTCTGTCTCATCGACCGTCTCGAATCCGAATTTCTTCGCAAACGACTGGTCGGAGAGCCACGCCTTCTGCTTCTTCGCGCCGAGCATGCAGACTCCGGATTTGCCCTGCGCCTTTGCGTCGGCAATGCAGGATTCCATCAGCCGCCTGCCGTAGCCCTTGCCCTTGTTCTCGCTCAGAACCCAAAGGCAGTATATATAGATGTAATTGTCGCCGACTATCGGCACCCACGCGCTCTCGAGCGGCGCATATTCAATGAACACGCACGCCTTTTCATCGAGCTTTCTGAAAACATGACCCTCTCCGAGGCGGTCTCTGAGCCACGCGCGCTTTGTCTCGACGCCCGGGTGCGGCTTCTTCGTTCGTATGATGCAGCAAAGATGCTCGCTGCCGATATTCTCGGGCGTGATATCGATAAACCGGTCAGACATAATACCCTCCAAAAAACAAGCCGGTGCGGACATAAAACGCCTGCACCGGCTGTGCACAAATCAATAATATCTTATAACCGCGACAACCTTGCCTAAAATCGAGACCTCGTTGACGATTATCGGCTCATAGGTATCGTTCTCGGGCTGAAGACGGAAATGACCGTTTTCTTTATAGAAAGTCTTGACCGTAGCCTCGTCCTCGATCATCGCGACAACTATTTCGCCGTTTCGCGCGACGGGAGTCTTTTCGGCAATAACAAGGTCGCCGTCGAGTATGCCCGCCTGAATCATACTCTCTCCCCTGACCTTCAGGGCAAAAAGAGTTTTGTCGCTCGTGGTGTGACCCGAGTAGGCAACGGTGCCCTCGATCTGCTCAAACGCAAGTATCGGCGCACCGGCGGTAACGGTACCGACGATCGGGACATTGGTAACAACATTGTCCTCCCTGCCCAGAATGCGGATAGTGCGCTTCTTGAGCGGATCGCGCTGGATATAGCCTGCCTGTTCGAGCGCATCGAGGTTCGCCTGCACGGAGGAAGTGGAGCTCAGCCCCACTGCCGCGCCGATCTCACGCACCGAGGGCGGAACTCCGTCCTGCGAGCGTTCGAGGAGATATTCGTATATTCTTTTCTGAGTTTTGCTTATGTCTTTCAAAGCACTTCACCCTTTCAAGATGTCTGCATAACTTACCTGCTTTATTATAGCACATAGTTTTTGAAATTGCAAACATTTGTTTGCTGAAATTTTTATAAATTTTTCGCGCGGTTTTCGGCTCAAAAATTGGTATTTTTACACATTTTTGTTGTATTTTAGTTTTGCGTTGTAGTATAATTTATGTAATAACCATTCGTTTGGCAGAATCTTTAAGTGAACATTATTTTTACAGGAGATGTATATCTTATGCCAACCGCAAGAACAAAGAGCAAGGCGCTCCCGAGAGCCGACTTCCCGGAACAGGTCGGCGTGTCCTCAAAGGCGATATCCGAACTGCTCGACGACTTCGAGCGCAGCGGGATAGAGCTTCACAGCATCATGATCCTGCGCCACGGAAAAGTAGCCTTCGAGACCTGGAGAGACCCCTATGCTCCCGACATCCCGCACACCATGTATTCAGTCAGCAAGAGCTTTGCGTCGATAGCCACCGGATTTGCTATTGATGAGGGACTGCTGACGCTCGACACGAAGGTCATCGATATCTTCCCCGAGTACAGACCGCAGAAATACGACGCGAACCTCGAAAAGATGACCGTATTCCACCTGCTGACCATGACCGCCGGAAAGGATGTAAGCGTCCTCGAAAACAAGGCGAAGGTCTCATGGCTCAAGAGCTTTTTCGGCGCGCGCTGGGCATTCGCCCCGGGCGAGGGCTGGAAGTACATCAGCGAAAACTGCTATGTCCTCTGCGCCATAATCCAGAAGCTGACCGGCATGACCGTGCGCGAATATCTCGCGCCGCGCCTGTTCAAGCCTCTGGGCATCAGAGAGAATCCCGCATGGGAGACCGACCCGAACGGCCTTGAGGCAGGCGGCTGGGGTCTGTTCATAACAACAGAAGAGCTCGCCAAGGTCATCGACTGCATGAGCCACGGCGGAAAATATCAGGGCAAGCAGGTCATCCCCGAGTTCTGGGCGCGCGAAGCGGGCAAGGCTCAGGCGGACAACTCGAGCAAGAGTTCTAATCAAATTGACTCCTGCGTCGGCTACGGCTTCAACTTCTGGTGCTGCCACTTCCCCGGCTCTTACCGCGCGGACGGAATGTTCTCACAGTTCGGCATCGTCCTGCCGGAATACGACGCAAATATCATCACCACCTGCAGCGAGGTCTTTGAGCAAAAGACGCGCGACTGCCTGTGGAGGCACTTCCCCGAGGGCTTTATCGAGCCGAAGGATGAGCCGGAGCAGACCACCCTGCCCATGACGCTCACTCCCCTGCCCGTGCTCACCGCCGGCAGGCGCAACCCCGTGCTCGAAAAGAAGCTGTCATATTCGACGATACATATGCTCTATAACCCCGTGCTCGATGTTGCGGGCTTCCCCGTGAGCGTCCTGCCGACGGCGGTCGTATATATGTCGGCTGACCGCGCGGGCAATATAGACAAGATAAACCTCGACTTCTCCGAGAACGAGTGCCGCTTCACATGGAGCGAGGGAAAAGTCAGGAACACGATAGTCAGCGGACTCGACGGCAAATACCGCAAATCGAAGATGCACCTGGCTGGACTCGATTTCACCGCCGTCTCGTCGGCGAGATGGGAGGACAGCGACACATTCACAATATGGATCCGCGCAAATGAATCTATATCCGAGCGCCGCTTCTCTTTCCGCTTCAACGGCAACAAAGTTACCGTCATCCCAACCTCCTGCCCGGATCTGTGCAACATCGCCGAATCCATCGCGCAGGGCACGGGCGACATGATAGAAAACGAAACGATAGCCGACATCTGCGGCAATATTCTGCGCAGACACTACACTCTGCTCGAGCCAAAGCTGTTCGGCCGCCTGGAGATGAGATAAATGTCAACCTTGTTCAAAATATGCTTCGGAATCGCGGCGGGACTCGAATTTATTTTCGTCCCGTGGTTCCTCAAGGCCTCAAGAAACGGGCGCTGCACAAAATCGCAGATACTCAAAACCATATGCGCGACCCTTTTCGTCGCGGCGGGAGTTCTCGCGAGCGTGATAGCGCAGAACCGCAGCGACTACGCACACTATATTCTGATAGGGCTTCTGCTCGGCTGGTGCGGCGATTTTCTTCTGCATCTGCCGCCGAAGCTGCCGTTCACGCTGAGCGGCGGACTCGCGTTCCTTGCAGGACATGTGTTTTATATATACGCCTACTGCCTTGCGATGAAGCGATATTTCCCCGACGCGCCGTTCTGGGATAAGCGCGAGCTGATAGCCTGCGCGATAATTATAGTTATCGGCGTTGCGGCTATTCGCCTGCTCGGAGTCAAATTCAGCCCGCTTTATATAATCGGCGTGCCGTATGTCGCGATGCTCGCGTTCATGCTCGTCAAGGCGGGTTCGCTCGGCATCAAGGCAGTCAACGCCGGGCTCGACAACGCGGTTGTCATGTGCATCCTGCTCGTCGGCGGCGCGTTCCTGTTTGCGCTGTCTGATATGATGCTCGCCGTCAACTCCCTGCGCAAGCCGCGCCCGTCATACGGCTACAAGATAACCTGCATCGTAACTTACTTCACGGCGCAGTTCCTGCTCGCGTCAACAATATTTGTAATTTCCGCCTGACTCAAGGCGCAGACCCGAAAGGAGACAGCATATGCTCGGAACAGGCACATGGCATTTAAAAATCGGCAACATGTTTTATAACGGAGATATAACGCTCCGCGTCTTTGACGACGGCGGCAAGTACGGCTTCGAGATAATCGAGCCGAAGATGACCGCGCCGGAGGTTGAAGTAAAAAGACTTTCGACTGCCGGCAACCACCTGTCCGCGACCGTCACGGCGCGCGAACTGCGCGGCAGAGATGCCCAGATCGAGCTCGATTTCACCGACACCTCCGTCAGCGGAAGCGCAAAGGTTCCGCTCATCGGCACGGTGACGATAAAAGAGGGCACAAAGATAGCCGAATAAGGCAGATAAAAAAACAGCGACCGACCGCAGCGAATTTTTGTTGCGGTCGGTTTTGCAGTTGTTTTTGTGGGATGGGAGCACATATAAATTGGGATTTGTAGGTGTAAATACCGGCAATGAACAGCTATCGCGCAATATTATAAATCAGCGCAATCATACAGGGGCGGATATCATCCGACGGCGAATTTTGCGTCACTCTACCGGCACGCACCCTGCAAACCATATCTTGAACGCCGGCTAAACCCCTCAGTCTCGGCTTACGCCGAGCCAGCTCCCCTACAGGGGAGCCTAAATAGATTGTGCGGCAAAATTCAATTCACTTCTAAAAAGCACAACAACAATACAGCAATTTTTAATGCGAAACGGCGGCAGAAAAATCTCTGCCGCCGCTTCGCGTGATATATAGGAGTTTCGTGGTTGTCGTTTTTGCTGCGCCGAGGGTGCGCCTCATTGCAGATAAAATAATAGCCTATGTGTTATAATTTGTCAAGCAATAATTTTTCACTGGACATTTTATTGTACAGTAAAACCTTTTTTCAAGCAGACGCCCGGCAGTTTTCACCGCCGGGTGTCTTTTATATAGGAGATTGTGAGGTGTCTTTTTTCGTGCATACCGAGCTGCGCGCTGCGCAAACTTAAAGCATATTGCGGCGGATTATACGCATACGGAATTGAAGCAATTACATTATGCCATAAATTCTGCCAAAAGTCAATGGCAGAATTTATGGCATTTATAATTTTTCTGAGGTGGTTTGATTGAAGTACCCAAGGATAAGAAACCTGCGCGAGGACAATGACCTGACTCAGCAGCAAATAGCGGACATGCTCTATATAAACCGAAGGACCTATGCCGCATACGAAAACGGGATCAACTCCATGACCCCCGAAACGCTGTGCAAAATAGCTGATATATATCACACGAGTGTCGACTGGCTGCTCGGCAGAACCGACGAGTTCGAGCCGTACCCGGAAAATGAATAAAGCATCGCTCCCCTGCCGATAAAAGACAGGGGAGCTTCTGTTATTTCTGATTGTAGAATGTGCAGAACGCCTTGTAAGCCATATAGATATCAAGCTTTGCTATCTGCTCGAACGGCGCGTGCATCGAGAGCACGGGCACGCCGACATCAACAACATCGACGCCGAGATGCGCAACATACTTCGCGACCGTTCCGCCGCCGCCCTCGTCGACCTTACCGAGCTCGCCTATCTGCCAGACGATGTTGTTCTCATCGAAGAGCTTTCTGAGCTTGCCGACGAACTCCGCGTTGGCATCCGATGTGTCGGACTTGCCGCGCGCGCCGGTGTACTTCGTGACAACAATACCTCTGTTTATGAACGAAGCATTGAGCTTGTCGTGGACGGACTGGAATGTGGGATCGACGCCCGCATTGACATCCGCAGAAAGGCACTCGGACGCTCTGAGAACATCTCTGCCCTCGAGCCCCTGAGTCTTGGCGAGATCCTCGATGAAGAACTGGAGATAAGCGGAAGAGAGTCCGGTGTTGCCGACGGAGCCTATCTCTTCCTTATCTGTCAGGACGGTAACTGTAGTATAGCTCGGGTTCGGGCAGTCGAGAGCCGCCATGAGTGCGGGATATGCGCAGACCCTGTCGTCGTGGCCGTAGCCGCCGATGAGGCTGCGGTCAAAGCCGATATCCGAAACTCTCGATGCGGGAACGAGCTCCAACTCTGCGGAGAGGAAATCGGACTCGGTGATACCGTATTTCTCGTTGAGAAGCTTCAGAATATTGAGCTTCACGAGGTCGCTGCCCTCGTCGCTTCTGAAAGGCATGCTGCCGATAAGAACATTGAGTTCCTCGCCCTTGATGACCTGTGAGGCCTTGCGCTCGCCCATGGTGCTGTCAAGATGCGGGAGCAGGTCGCTGATAACAAACTGCGGCTCGCCCTCTTTGTCGCCGATGGAGACAGTTATCTTTTCGCCGTCCGCCTTGACGATAACGCCGTGGAGCGAAAGCGGGACTGTCGGCCACTGATATTTCTTTATGCCGCCGTAGTAGTGAGTCTTGAAGAGCGCGATCTCGCAATCCTCGTACATGGGATTGGGCTTGACATCGAGGCGGGGCGAGTCAATATGCGCCGCCGCGATCTTGACTCCGTCGCTCAGCGGGCGTGTGCCGAAAACGGCGAGGATAATCGCCTTTTCTTTGATATTGAACCAGACCTTATCGCCAGCCGAATATTTCTTCGACGAGTCGAACTTCTCGAAGCCGCGCGCCTCGGCGAGCTTCTGCGAAAACGCGGTTATCTCGCGCTCGGTTCTGTTGTCGCTGAGGAAAGTTTTGTATCCCTCGCACCACTCAAACGCCGCGGCGATTTCATCGTCGCTCATTCTCAGCGCGGCGTGCTTAGGCTGAGCAAACAGCTTTTCTCTGAGCTCCTGCGCCGGATTTTTTTCGTCCTTCATTTTATATTCCTCCTATCTTGATTTGTAAAGAGAATTATATATATTCACAGCGCGCATCACTTTGCGCACATAGTGAGCCGTTTCGGGAATCGGTATTTCTTTAAGATTCACGCCGTCGGGCGATATATTCTCATCTTTAAGCCACGAATTGACCCTGCCGCGCCCCGCATGATAGGCGGCGACGGCAGTCTCGGTAGAATTGAATTCATCGAGCAAAAGCCCGAGAAAAAGCGCGCCGTATCTTATCGCAGTCTCCGGGTCGGAGAGCGCATCGTCGCTCAAAGTTTCGCCTGTCTTTGTCTGAAGCCAATGAAAAGTCTCGGGCGTTATCTGAGTCAGCCCCAACGCCCCCGCCGAGGATTCGGCTTTGGGGTCAAACGAGCTCTCGGTCTTTATGACCGCGAGCAGAAGCGTTTTCGGGACATCGTACTGAGCCGAATATTTTTCAATATAGTCCTCATATTTCATGGGATAGGCGAATCTTATCGCGCCGACAGTCAGCGCCGCCGTTATCCCGCACACCGCCAGCACGAAGCACAGCAGCAGGGCTATGAGCTTGTATCCCGCCCTCTTTTTCATTTTCGGCCTCCGATTTTCAGGCTTTCCAGCGCCTTTATGCACTGCTCCGTCGGGTCGCAGCCGTCGGGATTCTCTATTATTATATCTGAATTGTCCCTGTAATATTTCTCATCGGGCTGGGCGGACATTCTTCTTTCTATTTCATCGGGAGCGATTTCGTCGCGGCTCATGAGTCGCGCCATGCGCTGATTTTTCGGTGCGCAGACGCATATCACTGCGCGGCAGTCGCCGTGAAGCTCGCTTGCAAAAAGCACCGGCGCGTCGAGCATAGCGATTCTATATCCGTTTTTTTCGGCTTCGGCTACACGCTTTCGGGCGAGCGCGGTTATCGCCGGATGGGTTACGGAGTTGAGCAGATTTGTCTTTTCCTCGCTCGCAAACGCGCGTTTGGCTAACTTGTGACGGTCAAGAGAGCCGTCCGGGAGAATAAGATCGTCGCCGAAGAGTCGGGCGAGATCAATAAGCACAAGTGAACCCGGCTCAACTATTTCGCGGGCCAGCTTGTCGCAGTCGATAACGCAGACGCCGTGCGCGCGGAAGATATCGGCAACGGTGCTTTTGCCCGAGCCCGTCTGACCGGTGAGTCCGGCAACATAGATGCTCACAGCTCGATCACCTCAAAGCCTGCCGCTCTGAGCAGGCGGTTATAGACAGCCATTCCCACGCCGTCGAGCGACGGGAAACGCACAAAGGCAAGCTCCATTTTTTCGTCGTCAACATGTCTGAGCACATCGAACAGCTCGCGCGCCTGCTCCTCGGGGCTGTCTGCGTGACCGTAGGGATATGCGGGAACGGAAATTTTGTCCTCCTCGCCGTCGAAACAGACGGCGCAGGTTCTTTCGCTGCGCGGCTCGGCGACGAGCGAAGCGAATTTGTCAAAATCGCCTTTTACGATTATAACATGGGCGTTCGGCGAATAATGTTTATATTTCATGCCGGGCGAGAGAACTTTTTCGCCGCTCTCGAGTGCCTTGAAAACAGCCTTGTCTATCTCGACCTCGCCGAGCACTGCGCGAAGCTGATCCGGGGTCACTCCGCCGGGTCGCAGTACGCGCGGAACGGGGCAGGCAAGGGTGACGACAGTCGACTCGACGCCGACCGAGCAGCTGCCGCCGTCAACAACCGCGGCGATTTTTCCGTCCATGTCGTTCATAACATGCGCGGCGGTCGTGGGACTCGGCTTGCCAGATGTGTTCGCGCTCGGCGCCGCAAGCGGGAAGCCGCATTTTTTGATTATCTCGTGCGCTATCGGGTGCGACGGCATTCTTATCGCCACCGTGTCAAGCCCGGCGCAGACTTCGTTCGGAATAATATCGCTCTTCGGGAGTATCATTGTAAGCGGTCCCGGCCAATAAGCCTCGGCGAGCGCACGGGCGCGATCATCGAAGTTTTTGACAAGCGGCAAGATTTCATCAATCTCCGCTATGTGAACTATCAGCGGGTTATCCTGCGGGCGGCCTTTGGCGACAAATATGTTTTTGACGGCGTTTCCGTCAAGCGCGTTTGCCGCAAGACCGTAGACCGTCTCGGTCGGTATGGCGACAAGCTCGCCGTCTTTTAGCAGACGCGCCGCTTCTTCGAGACCCTTTTCGCCGTCCTTTTCGGTTATAAGCTTTGTTATCATAGAGATTCTTCTTTCGTTTAATCGTCGGTCGATCTGAGCTTTTCGGCGGTGTCCGCCGTGATGAGTGCGTCGATCAGCTCATCGAGGTCGCCGTTGAGTATCGCCTCAAGGCGGTAGAGCGTCAGCCCGATGCGGTGATCCGTGACGCGCCCCTGCGGGTAGTTATATGTTCTGATGCGCTCGCTGCGGTCGCCTGTGCCGACCTGTGCGCGGCGCTCGCCCGCGATAGCCTCATTTTGCTTTCTGCGCTCCGCTTCGAGTATTCTCGAGCGAAGTATTTTCATCGCCCTGTCTTTGTTTTTATATTGGCTCCGTTCGTCCTGGCACTCGACGACGGTGCCCGTCGGGATATGCGTGATTCTGATGGCGGACTCGGTTTTGTTGACATGCTGACCGCCTGCGCCGCTTGAGCGGAAAGTGTCGATTTGCAGGTCGGACGGGTTTATTTCAACATCGACCTCCTGCGCCTCCGGCAGGACTGCGACGGTGACTGTCGATGTGTGTATGCGCCCCATGCTCTCAGTCTCGGGCACGCGCTGAACGCGGTGGACGCCGCTCTCGAATTTGAGGCGGGAATACGCGCCCTCGCCGCTTATCATAAAGCTTATTTCTTTGTATCCGCCGAGCTCCGTGGCGTTCGCGCTGAGGACTTCGGTCTTGAAGCCCTTTGTGTCGCCGTACATCGAGTACATTCTGAACAGCACGCCCGCGAACAGCGCAGCTTCTTCGCCTCCTGCGCCGCCGCGTATCTCAACGATAACATTGCGGTCGTCGTTCGGGTCGCGCGGGAGCAGCAGCACTTTCAGCTCCTGCTGAGTGCGCTCGATATTTTCTTTCGCCTCGTCAAGCTCGGCGCGTGCAAGCTCCTTGAGCTCGGCATCCGCGCCGCTCTCTTCGAGCAGGCTCTTCGCCTCCTCGGCATTCTTTTCCGCCGCTTTATATTCGCGGTATTTTTCAACTATGGGTGATAAGTGCTTGAGCTCCTGCATATATTTTTTGTACAGCTCCATATCGGAGACGACCTCGCTCTTGCAGAGCTCCGCGCTTATAAAATCAAACTTTTCTTCAACCTTTTTGAGTTTTTCGAGCATATTTTCCTCCGAGTGCAAAAACTATTCTTGGCCGCCAACGCGGCGTGAGGCAAAATATGCTAATCCTTCTCGGTGCGCTCGATGCGTTTTATGTTTTTCTCCGCCTTGACGCGCGGAACCATGACCTCGCGGCCGCAGCCGAGACAGCGGATGCGAAAATCCATGCCGATGCGAAGCACAGCAAACTCATTGCTGCCGCAGGGGTGGTTCTTCTTCATGATGAGCTTGTCGCCCACTCTGACATCCATCGTTCTTCCTCCTTTATCGGACTGTAAATTATTATAACATTATTTTCACATTTTGTACACTGCGGGCGCAAAATTCCGCATATTTTCAAAACGATCGGCTCGCCGCCAGACGCGGCGCCGCGAAAGGACTGAACAGACAATGACCTGCTTCAAACCCGAGGGAACACTGCTGCCGACAGCGCAGAACGCCCGGATACTCAGCTCTCCGACACTGCTCAGGGAGGCGTGCAAAAACGGGACTCCGCTCGAGGGCAGAGCCGTGCTGTGCGACGGCGAGCACAATCTCCATGTTGACCTCGGCTGCATGCGCGGCATAATACCCAAAAATGAGGGCGCGCTCGGAATCGAGGACGGGAGCGTGCGCGATATCGCGCTGATCTCGCGGGTGAACAAGGCGGTTATTTTCCGCATAACCGGGTTCGACACGGATCAGAAGGGCGAAACATATGCCGTCCTCAGCCGCCGCAGCGTGCAGGAGGACTGCCGCAGGGAATATCTCTCGTCGCTCGCCTGCGGCGATGTTATCGACGCTTGCGTCACGCATATGGAGCCGTTCGGCGCATTCTGCGACATCGGCGCGGGGATAAGCGCGCTGCTGCCCATCGACAGCATCTCCGTCTCGCGCATTCCGCACCCGAACGCACGGTTTTCGACGGGGCAGAATATACGCGCGATAGTCAAAAGCTGCGACGAGCTGGGGCGCATCACGCTCTCGCACCGCGAACTGCTCGGCACATGGGAAGAGAACTCCGCCGCGTTCAAGGCGGGCGAGACAGTGCCCGGAATCGTCCGCTCGGTCGAGAAATACGGCATATTCGTCGAGCTGACGCCGAACCTCGCGGGGCTTGCGGAATACTGCGACGGGGTGAAAGACCGCGACCACGCGAGCGTATATATAAAGAGCATACTGCCGCAGCGCATGAAAATAAAGCTCGTCATAGTCGATTCGTTCAGCGCAGACTACCCGCCCGCGCCGATAAGATATTTCACGGACAGCCGACATATAGATTCGTGGGTCTATTCGCCGGAGGGGTGCGAAAAAGTGATAGAAAGCGTATTTTGCGAAGAAGAGCAGATATGAAAAAAGCCGGGCGATTTTGCCGTGTACCGATAAGACAGTAATTTAAGAAAACTACAAAATCGGCATCTGCTAAGCAGGATTGGACAACAAAACAGGCGGCACTCAGCTTCGGTTGAGTGCTGCCTGTTTTTGTATATCTAAGGGTTGAAAATCACTTATTTTTCTCTCTGTGGGGCATTGTTCAAAAGCGAGCATATCAGACTTCATTTATCCGCATGGAATAGAATAGAGACGCGGGAATAGTCACATTTCAACATACCGGTTACACGGATCAAAGAAGCGTTCGATGGTGAAGTCGTTATTCTTGACGGCATATATTTTCACTGGCTAGTACAGCATTGATTTTATTCGCAGAAAACAGGATGAAATTAAAGGACAAAAAAGTTACGCGTTTCCCAGAAAAATATCCCGTACTGATTGAAATTGTCATATAAATCATGTATAATCAGTGTGTACACACATAAGCGCCGTGCCAGAGTGGAGGGCATCAAGGATGGAGCTAGAGCGAAAACCAAGCGATTTCTTTGAGAAAGCAAAGTCTCTAACAAAAAGTACTACACAGGTAGTTTCAGATGTTGCTTCTGGAATTGCAGAAAATACCAGAACTGCCGTTGCTTCGACTGTCGAAAAAGTAAATATGGCAAGAAACGAAAAGAAAGCCTCTGCCGAAAAAGCACAAAAAGAAGAAATTACTACAGCGATACTCCCACTAAATGGCACCAAAGCAGATGCATTTATCTATGCTCTTGGAGATTCACCAATTACACTTACAGCAAGAAAAATAAATCAAATCAAAGATACATTCCCTATTCCCCGTGAGCAAGTGATACTTTGGGCAGATGCTGAATTTGACCTTCGACCAAGTGGTATTGCCGTTACGAATAAAGGTGTGTTTATCAGAACCAATGTATCGATACTCGACGGCAAAATCGGTATCAGCAATTTTGCACTCGATGATTTAGATGGAGATGAACAACAGGCTTATTTACAACATCAAGCGCAATTTCATAATGGAAAATCGGTTTTACTCTTTTACAGTTGGAATGATTTTGATGCGAGTTGGTTTGTTGGTGAATCTGAGATCGAGAACAAGGCTTTGCTGGTCGAACCTCAATGTTCAAAAACCTTTGTTGAAGTTTGCCGAAATCAGACCGCACAAGTTGCATACAAGGACACAGTATCTTCGGATTTGGGTGAAGTAGATTCTAATCTCAAAGAAGAAACGATTAAGACGAGTGTTGCGGCTGGAGCAGCGGTTGAATCTTCACAAATCGCGATTTTTGCAGAGCAAAAATCCAACATTAACACTCCCGCAGGACATGGAGAGATGGCAGAAGAAGCTATCACTATATTGGATAAACTGCATGGCTTCGACGCAAAAGTAGTCGGACGTGATAATGCCAAAGATGGAGCTGACCGACAAATAGGGGATATTTTCATCCAGACAAAATACTATAACTCTGCACGTGGCTCTCTCGAAGCCTGTTTTAATCCGGAAACTGGGCAGTACCGCTATATGAGCGATGGAAAACCCATGCAACTTGAAGTGCCCAAAGACCAATATGAAAAGGTGGTAGAAGGCTTTAGAAGAAAAATAGAGAACGGAAAAGTACCGGGAGTTACCGATCCAAATGAGGCTGCAAATATTGTTCGTAAAGGCAGATTAACATATCAGCAGGCAGTTAATTTAACCAAACCAGGAACAATAGAATCCCTTTCTTACGATGCCTTAACCGGTGTTGTAACCTGCTCTTGTGCTTTAGGAATCACGTTTGTGGCTACTGTGTTTCTGGCTTGGAGAAAAACAGGAGATATAACGCAAGCCATCCAAGCGGGAGCTTCCGCTGGATTGCAGGTATTTGGCATTTCCTTTATTCAGCACATGATCGTTTCACAAGTTGCTCGAACCGGATTAGCTAATTCCTTGCTGGTACCGAGCCAGTATGTCGTTGGCAAATTGGGGTATCAAGCATCCGCAACAATTGTGAATGGCATTCGCGCACTTTCTGGAAAAGGTGCTATCTACGGCACGGCAGCATCCAAACATCTTGCCAAAATTTTGAGAAGCAATGCCATAACATCTGTTCTCTCCTTTGCGGTTTTTTCTATTCCTGAAACATATAATGTTGCTTCTCGCAAAATATCAGGTGCTCAGTATGCAAAGAACATGAGCGTCCTTGCAGGTTCTATTGCCGCAGGTGCAGGTGGTGCGATTGCTGCCGGTGTTGTTGCGGCTAAGGTTGCAGGAGCGGCAGGAACTGCTGTTGCTCCCGGTGTTGGCACTGTGGTTGGAATAGCCGGTGGTTTTGTCGGCGGAGCTGTAGGCGCAAAGGTTGTTAAGGTTGCTGGGGATATTCTGCATGAGGATGATGTAGAAACTTTCGGTAGAATGTTTAACGCTTATGTGTCTTTAATGATAGGGGAATATCTGCTTGATGAAGGAGAAATCGACAGTATGATTTCTCGGCTCAACGAAGTCAAACAAAAGGAATTTAAGACGTTGTTTGAAAATCTCCAGAAGTCAAGCGAACAAGAATGTGTTGTGCGTGATTTTCTGAATCCACATTTTGAAGCTGTGATTGCCAAGAGAACGCCGTTCCTACTCCCGACGCCTGAGAATATTATTGATGCAATGGCTGAATTGGTCGGAGACGATACAGAGGATCAAGGTAATGCCAGATAATAGGAATCGCAAGCGACCGATACAGGTCAAATTCTTCGTAGATGAAAAAGAACTCGGCTTGATAAAGGCGAGGATGGCGCAGCTTGGTATAGAGAATATGAGCGCTTACCTTCGCAAAATGGCGATTGACGGATATGAAGAAAAGCCGGATTTGCCTGAACGCCGTGAACCCAAAAATCCCTGAATTACTTTCCGAAGATAGATCGATGTTCAGCTCCACAGGAGCGCAGCCGATTTCTTTGAAATCGTTCAGGGGTTTGGGGCATTTCCCCAACAAGATTGC
>DKDF01000050.1 GCA_002451755.1 Ruminococcaceae bacterium UBA6855 | reverse complement strand
ATCATCATGACCTCCAACGCCGGCAGCGAACGCCGCGAGGGTGTCATGGGCTTTGCAAAGAATCAGAACGACGCCAATAAAGAAAAGGCGCTCAAGGCACTCAGAGAGTTCCTGCGCCCGGAGTTTATCGGCAGAGTTGACGAGATAGTCGTCTTCAACGACCTGACCCCGGAGAATCTTGAGCAGATATCGAATCTCATGCTCACCGAGCTTGTCGAGCCTCTGCGCGACAAGGGCATCGCGTTCTCGTGGGATGAGAGTGTGCCGAAGCTTATCGCCTCGATGTCCGAGGGCGGTCTGCGCGGAGCGCGCGACCTGCGGAACAATATCAGGCGGCAGGTCGAGGATAAGATAGCCAACGCTATCGTTGACCACGCTTCGTCTCCGCTGAGCGAAGTCCGCGCCTTTGTCGAGGACGGAAAAGTAGTTATCGACGCAAAATGATAATCGGGGACTGTCCGCGCGGCAGTCCCTTGTTTTATAAAAGTGAGGAATACTATGGGTATTTGGAAAAAGCTCTGTGCCGCCGAGCTCAATATGTATCTGCAAAGCGGTCAGACCGTTGTCAAGAGACTCATCGCTTTTCGCGACCGTCCGCCTTACGGAGGCGGCAGCGGAATGCCCTGCGGCGCGTGCCGCGAGTTCTTCTTGCAGCTGTCGGATAGGAATCGCAATATGCAGATAATGACCGATTATGACGAGCGCGAAACCGTCACCTTGGGCGAGCTTATGCCCGCATGGTGGGGCGACGAGCGCTACGAAAACGCAGATGGGGAGGCGGCAAAATGAAAGTTCTGACTTCATCGCAGATGTTCTCTGCCGAGCAGGCGCAGGTCAACAGGGAAATGAGCTTCACCCGCCTGATGGAAAACGCCGGCAGTGCGTGCGCGCGTGCTGTAAGGGAGCGCTTTGCCTCTCTTGAACAGTCGCGCGGGCTCATATGCGTCCTCTGCGGAAAGGGCAAAAACGGCGGCGACGGCTTTGTTATCGCCCGCAAGCTCGCCCTCGCAGGCTTCAATGTTGCTGTTGTCGAGGCGTTCGGCGAGCCTACCGCCGAGGACTCGATACTCATGCGCGAAAAGGCTGTCGAAACGGGTCTCGTCCCGGAGTTCTTCTGGGGAGAGGAAAACGCCCAAAATTCAATCGAATCTGCTGCCGTGATAGTCGACGCCGTGTTCGGCACGGGCTATAAATACAGAGAGGACGAGCGGGTGAGAGCGGTCTTTGAGGCTGTCAACGCTTCGCCCGCAAAAGTTGTTTCGATAGATGTCCCGAGCGGACTCGAGAGCAACAGCGGCGATGTGCCGGGTAGCTGCATAAAAGCGGATATCACAATAGCCGTGTCGTGTATGAAGCCCGTCCATATATTAAAACCCGCGCGCGTGCTCTGCGGCGAAATAATAACCGTCGCAATAGGCATCGACGACGATATTATCGACGGCATTGAGGGCGATACCCTCGCCGTGCTGACTCCCGCCCAGGCGAAAAAGATATTCCCGCGCCGCGGCCTTATGGCGAACAAAGGCACATTCGGGCGCGCTCTGAGCGTCTGCGGCAGCCGCAATATGCAGGGCGCGGCAGTGCTTGCCGCCTCGTCGGCGCTTAGATGCGGAGCGGGTCTTGTGACTGCCGCATTTCCCGATGCCGCCTATAACGCGATAGCCCCGAAACTCACCGAATCACTGCTTCTGCCCCTGCCGTCAAACGAAGCGGGAACATTCTCGTCCGGCGCGATACCGACGCTTGTCGAACAGGCTGAAAAATCCTCGGCTGTGCTCGTCGGATGCGGTCTCGGGCTCAATCTCCATACAAAAGAACTCGTCTCCGCGCTCGTGCAGAACTGCACAAAGCCCATGATTATAGATGCCGACGGCATAAATGCGCTCGCCGCAAATATAGATATACTGAAAAATATCAAAGCTCCCGTTATCCTCACTCCGCACCCAGGCGAGATGTCACGCCTTACCGGCATGAGTATCGCCGATATCGAGCGCGACCGGGTGAATGTCGCCCGCCGCTTCGCCGATGAATACGGCGTTGTGCTCCTGCTTAAAGGCGCGAGCACGGTAATAGCCGGCGCGGGCAGGCGCGACGCGTATATCAATGTCACCGGCAATCAGGGCATGGCAAAGGGCGGCAGCGGAGATATGCTCTCGGGCATCATTTTAGCGCTCCTCGCTCAGGGCGTGTATCCGTTTGATGCGGCGGTGCTCGGCGCATATATCCACGGTGCCGCCGGAGATGCCGCGGCGCGCGAACTGTCGCTCTCGTCGATGCTCGCCTCCGACTGCATAGCCGCTCTGCCGCGCGTGCTGCGAACCCTGGAGAGGTAACGGGCAATTGGAGTGATAGCTTGAAACGAATTTTTCCGTTTATCTTAAGCTTGCTGCTTGTTTTGTCTCTTTTCGGATGCAAAAACGCGCCTTTGAAAAACAGCAAAGACCGGCCGCCGGATATCCCGACCGCGTTCACAGCCGATTTGTATATCATAAACGGCGAGCGCGAGTATGAGGCAAAGTACGACCAGACTTCGCTCACCGAAGCTCAGCTTGAGTTCACATCCCCGGCAACCGTTCGCGGATTGAAAGTGAAGCTCAGCGGCTCTACCTGCACATTCAGCTACGGCAGCCTGACTTTTTCGGCGGATCTCTCATCTCTGCCGCAGAGCGGGGTGGGCGAGCTGATAACAAAAACGCTCAAGACCTCGTCCGACACGGCGAATACACAGACCGTACATACGGGCGACGCGTGGGAGACGAAAGGCGCCGTCTCGGGCGTGGATTTCACCCTGCGCCGCGGCGATAACGGTTTGCCGCAGAGCCTCGAAATACCGAAAGCCCTGCTGACTGCGGAGTTTCGCAATGTCTCACCCAAATAAAAACAGGACATATAATGGACTGACTTGAAATTTTTGCTCCCCGAATAACAAGTTAATGTTTAATCGCGCTTTTGTCAGGCAAAAATACTCTTGCCGGACAATAAAAACGGAGAGTGATTAAAAATGACAGTAAAACGGGGAGATATATACTACGCTGATCTGAGTCCCGTCGTCGGCTCCGAGCAGGGCGGGATAAGACCCGTGCTGATAGTTCAGAACGATGTCGGCAACCGCTTCAGCCCGACGGTCATAGCCGCGGCGATAACCAGCCAGAAGTATAAGACCAACCTTCCCACTCATATAAGAGTCAATGCGGACGGCTGCGGACTTGCCAAGGATTCGATAGTCCTGCTCGAACAGGTGCGCACGCTCGACAAAAAGCGCCTCAAGGAAAAGATGGGCGCGCTCGGCGGCGCGGATATGGGCAGGGTGGATCAGGCTCTTTCCGTCAGCCTCGGAATCAGAGAAACGGACGTCTAACATAGAAACGGATATCGGCCGGGAGAGAGCTTCTCTTCCGGCTCGCTTTCTCTGTGAATAAAACAAACCGTCTGCCCTGCATTGGCACAAAACGCACAAAATCAACACCGCCATAGGCGCGCAACTTGTAGGGTGCGGCGACCTCGACGCACCGCTGCCGCGCAGGCGGCACGAAATATACAAAATCAACACCGCCATAGGCTCCCCTGCAGGGGAGCTGGCTCGGCAGAGCCGAGACTGAGGGGTTAGCCCACGAAATCTGCACAACTTTATCGATATGCTCTTGTAGGGTGCGGCGACCTCGACGCACCGCTGCCGCGCAGGCGGCACGAAAATTCTGCAATATCGATTCTCTCACCGCTCCATTTTTTCCCGTTCTTCAAATCCTTCTGCCGTCCCGCTGAAAATATTAAAAAAAGCTTCCCAAAACTTCAAAAAAAGTCAAAAAGGTATTGGAACTTTTGCCCAAATCTATTATAATATAATCCGTATGCACTATCATTTCTTCAATTGGAGAACTACAGGAGAGAAGTATGGGTAAATATTCCGTTTCACTCAAAAAAGTAGTGGAAGATAATTCACTCGGGATACTTTATGCGCCAAAGCCCGTCGAGGATGTCTATGTCACTTCGCAGGATGTCAACCGCCCCGGGCTTATGCTCGCAGGCTACAGCGCGTATTTCGATGCCGAGCGTATCCAGTTCCTCGGTCTCGCCGAGATGAACTATATTTCGAGCCTCGATGAGGATGCCGCCGCGGCGAGCATGGAGCGGCTGATGGCGACCGAGCCCGTCGCAGTTATTATCACCCGTTCGCTCGAGTGCCCGGATAAGCTGCGCGAATATGCGCAGAAATATTCCGTGCCGATTTTGACAAGCCCGGATTCCACTTCCGGCTGTATGTCAACTCTTATATCATATCTGAGCGTCGAGCTCGCCCAGCGCATCACGCGCCACGGCGTGCTTGTCGAAGTCAGCGGCGAGGGTGTATTGATCCTCGGCGACAGCGGCGTCGGCAAGAGCGAGACTGCCCTTGAGCTTATAAAGCGCGGTCACCGACTGATAGCGGACGATGCGGTCGAGATCCGCCGTGTTTCCTCGAGAACGCTCGTCGGCAGTGCGCCGGATAATATACGCCACTTTATCGAGCTGCGCGGCGTCGGCATAATAAACGCCCGCAGGATATTCGGTATGGGCGCTGTCAAAATGACCGAGAAAATCGATATGGTCGTTCAGCTCGAGCCGTGGGATAACGAAAAGGTCTATGACCGTCTCGGCCTCGATAACGAGTATGTAGAGATACTCGGCATAAATATTCCGCTGACCGTCGTTCCCGTCAAACCCGGACGAAATCTTTCGATAATAATCGAAGCGGCGGCGATGAATAACAGGCAAAAGAAAATGGGCTATAATGCGGCGCGCGAGCTGCTGCATTCGCTCGGCATGACGGACGATATAGTTCCCGAGAAGAAGGAACTTGAAGTCTGGCATGATTTCTGATATAAAAAGACAGGGAGAGAGAAACTGTCTATCTGGAGGTAAAAAAATGTACAGAGTAGGAGTCGATCTCGGCGGCACGAATATCGTTGCCGGCGTCATCAATGAAGACATGAAAATCATCGGCAGAGGCAAGCTCAAGACAAATTGCCCCCGCGAGGCGGAAGCCATTCTTGAAGATGTTGCCAAGGCTGTCGAGGCTGCTGTTATAGATGCGGGCATCACCATGAACGATGTCGTCAGCGTAGGTATCGGAACCCCCGGCTCGGTCAACAAGAAGAACGGCGTTATCGAATATGCCAACAACCTCGCTTTCGATAATGTTCCCGCGCGCGATATCCTTGAGTCGAGACTCAAGAAGACTATCTATCTCGACAACGACGCGAACTGCGCCGCACTCGGCGAAGCAAAGGCGGGCGCAGGCAAGGGAGTCAACAGCTTTGTCGCCATCACCCTCGGAACCGGAGTCGGCAGCGGCATTGTTATAGACGGCAAGCTCGTCACCGGCGTCAACGATGCCGCAGGCGAGATGGGTCATATGGTCATCGTCGCGGATGGCGAGCCCTGCACCTGCGGGCGCAGAGGCTGCTGGGAGAGCTATTCCTCCGCCACCGCGCTTATCCGCCAGACCAAAGACGCCATGCGCCACGATCCCTATACCGCCATGTGGGATCTTGTCGGCAATAACATCAGCCGCGTCAACGGCAGAACCTCTTTTGATGCCATGCGCGCAGGCGATGAGACCGCCAAAAAGGTCGTCAATCAGTATATATTCTATCTTGCAGTCGGCATAACGAATGTCGTCAATGCCCTTCAGCCCGATATGATCTGCATCGGCGGCGGCATCGGCCATGAAAAAGAGAACCTGCTCGTTCCGCTGAGAAAGATGGTCGAGCGCGAGAGATACAGCATCCATGCAAAGGTTCAGACTCAGATAATCTCTGCCGAACTCGGCAACGACGCGGGACTCATCGGCGCCGCTCTGCTCGACAGATAAATAAACGCCGCCCGTGCGGCCGACATATTGGAGATATTATGAATAATATCGAAGCGTTGGAAAAATACGCCCTCTCGCTCGAATGCAGTGCCGAGCGCGGAGTGTCAATGAAAAATTATACGAGCTTTAAAGTCGGCGGACCTGCCGAGCTGTTCCTCTCTCCCGAGGATGCCGGGCAGACCGCCAAGCTTGTCCGCTTCTGCGAAAAAGAGGATATCCCGGTGTTCGTCCTCGGCAAGGGCAGCAATGTCCTCGTCAGCGATAAGGGCATAAAGGGCGCCGTTATATTCACCGGCAAGCAGTGCGGAATAACCCTGACCGATGAAAACACCGTTCGCGCCCAGAGCGGCGCGAGCCTCGCTCAGCTTTGCTCCTTTGCGCTCGAAAATTCGCTCTCGGGTCTCGAGTTTGCCTATGGCATACCCGGAACCGTCGGCGGTGCAGTGTTCATGAACGCCGGAGCTTACGGCGGCGAGATGAAGGATGTGCTCATAAACAGCGAATATGTTTCGCCCGACGGAACTTCCGGCGAGCTTGACAACGAGGCTATGCAGCTCTCTTATCGCCACAGCGCGTATGAGGACAGCGGTCTTGTCATAACCGCCGCCTCCGTCCGTCTGACTCCCGGCGACCCGGATAAGATAAAAAGCGCTATGCACGATATAATTTCCCGCCGCAGGGATAAGCAGCCGCTCGAATATCCCAGCGCGGGCAGCACATTCAAGCGCCCCGAGGGTCATTTTGCGGGCGCACTCATCGAACAGTGCGGACTTAAAGGCGTCAGCGTCGGCGGCGCGCAGGTCAGCGAGAAGCACGCGGGATTCATAATCAACCGCGGCGGCGCTACCGCGTCCGATATTCTCAGCCTTATTAAGCATGTACAGGCGCGCGTCAAGGCTCAGACCGGCGTAACGCTTGAAACGGAGATCAGATTCATCGGCTGACCGCACACCCGTTTTTATAGGAGAAAATAAAATGGAGATAACCATCGTCACCGGACTGTCCGGTGCAGGAAAATCGAGAGTTGTTGATGCGCTTGAAGATATAGGCTATTTCTGCGTGGATAATATGCCGCCGAAGCTTATGCCTACCTTCGCGCAGCTTCTGCTCAATTCCCGCGAAAAAAGAGAAAAGGTCGCCATTGTTACCGATATCCGCGTCGGCGCGTCGTTCGGCGATCTGTTCAACGCCATTGTCGAGCTCAAGGAGCTCAAGTGCGACACAAAGCTCCTGTTTATCGATGCCTCCGACGATGTGCTCATCCGCCGCTATAAAGAGACGAGGCGCAAGCACCCTCTGCTCGATAAATATAACGGCTCGATAAACGATGCCCTCGCCGCAGAGCGCAGCATTCTCGAGCCCGCGAAGAGCATTGCAGATTATGTTATCGACAGCTCGCATATGACCCCGACCGATTGCAAGAACCGCATCTGCGAGATGTTTCTTGACAATCCCGGCAACGCTCTCAAAGTTCACTGTGTGTCCTTCGGCTTCAAATACGGCATCCCGAACGATTCCGATCTGATGTTCGATGTGCGCTGCCTGCCGAATCCTTTTTATGTCGAGGAATTAAAGCAGCACACCGGGCTTGAAGCCCCCGTCAGGGACTATGTGCTCAAGTGGGACGAGGCGAGGGGACTCGAAGCGAAGCTCTGCGACCTGCTCGATTATCTTATCCCGCTTTATCGCAAAGAGGGCAAGAGCCAGCTGGTCATTTCCGTCGGCTGCACCGGCGGCAGACACCGCTCGGTCGTCTTTGCGGAATTATTGAAAGATCATCTTGAAAAAATCGGCTGCATCGCGACCGTTCAGCACCGCGATATGAAAAAATAGGAGGAAAAACCGTGTCGTTCTCATCGGATGTCAAGCAGGAACTCGCGCAGGTGCCTGTGCTTTCGGATTGCTGCGCACAGGCAAGAGCCTACGGAATGCTGCTCTTCGGCAGAATGTTTTCCGTCTCCGAGATATCCTTTGTCACCGAGAACGAGAATATCGCGAAGCTCTACTGCGATGTTATAAAAGAACTTTTTGATATAACGCCGTCCGTCTCATCCGGCGTGTCGAAATACACGGTTTCCGTTGCCCGCGAAGCGGACAGAAAACGAATTCTCGAATTTTTCGGCCACAGCGAAAGCGACATTTCTTTGCGCATCAACAGGGCGAACCTCCCGGAGGACTGCTGCTTCGGCGCGTTTTTGCGCGGCGTTTTCATCGCCTGCGGAACAATAAGCTCGCCCGAGAAAAACTATCATCTTGAGTTTTCCGTCTCGTATAAAAAGCTTTGCAACGATTTGATTCAGCTGCTTGACGAGGTCGGCTTCGCCCCGAAATATGTCAAGAGAAAGTCGAGCCATATCGTCTATTTCAAAGTCAGCGAGAAGATAGAGGAGTTCTTGACCCTCGTCGGTGCGATGAACTCGACGCTCGAGCTTATGGGAATCAAGATGCACAAAGATATGGTCAACCATGTCAACAGACGCGTCAATTTTGAAAATGCCAATTTGAGCCGCACGGTCGATGCGGCGATAGTGCAGGTTGAAGCGATAGAAAAAATAGAAAGAACCGTCGGACTCGAGAGCCTGCCCGCGCCGCTCGCCGAAATGGGGAAGCTGAGGCGGGATAACCCCGAAGTGAGTCTGAGCGAGCTTGCGGATATGACCGACCCGCCGCTCACGCGCTCGGGCGTCAACCACAGGCTCAAACGCCTTGTTGAAATCGCCGGCGGCATAGGGGGCTGACCCCGCGGAGAAGAGCCATGTCATTTACACACCTTCATCTTCATACCGAATACAGCCTGCTTGACGGCGCGTGCCGCATCGAGCAGCTTATGGACGAAGTGCAGCGTCTCGGTCAGACGAGCGTCGCCGTGACCGACCACGGCGTTATGTACGGCGTCATCGACTTTTACCGCGCGGCAAAAAAGCGCGGGATAAAGCCTATAATCGGCTGCGAGGTGTATATGGCGGCGCGCACCCGCTTTGACAAAGTCCACGCCCTCGATTCCGAGCGCTATCATCTGATACTGCTCTGCGAAAATGAAACAGGATATAAGAATCTGATAAAGCTTGTGTCGGAGGGATTCGTCACGGGCTTTTATACAAAACCGCGAATAGACCGTGAGCTCCTCGAAAAATATCACGAGGGGCTTATTGCACTTTCTGCGTGCCTCGCGGGCGAAATTCCGCGCGCTCTGCTCAGCGGCGACTACGAGGGCGCGAAGAAAAAAGCCCTCTGGTATCGCTCCGTCATGGGCGAAAATAACTTCTTTCTCGAGATTCAGGATCACGGTCTGCCCGAGCAGAGGCGTATAATCCCGATGCTCGCCCAGCTGTCGAGGGAGACGGGGATACCCCTCGTAGCCACGAACGATGTCCATTATATCTCCAAAGAGGATGCCGAGATGCAGCAGGTGCTCATCTGCATCCAGACGAACCATACCCTCGGCGAGGATACGGGCATGGAGTTCCAGACGCAGGAGTTCTATTTGAAAAGTGAGCAGGAGATGCTCTCGCTCTTCCCGGAGTACACGGACGCGGTCGAACGGACTTCGGAGATAGCCGAACGCTGCAATGTCGAGTTCGAGTTCGGCAAAACGAAGCTGCCGCATTTCGAAGTGCCCGGGAATCAGGATCACTTTGAGTATCTTAAAAATATGGCGCAGGAGGGGATGCGCCGCCGCTACGGCGAGAATATCCCCGAGGAGTATCAGAAGCGTCTCGACTATGAGCTCTCGGTCATCAGCCGTATGGGCTATGTCGACTATTATCTGATAGTCCATGATTTTATAAATCACGCGCGCAGCCGCAATATCCCTGTGGGTCCCGGCAGAGGCTCGGGAGCCGGCAGTATAACCGCCTATGCTATCGGCATAACCGGTATCGACCCGATGAAATACAGCCTGCTGTTCGAGCGATTCCTCAATCCCGAGCGGGTCAGCATGCCTGATTTCGATGTCGATTTCTGCTACGAACGCCGAAGCGAAGTTATAGACTATGTCATTGAAAAATACGGCTCCGACCATGTCGCGCAGATAGTGACCTTCGGCACCATGGCGGCGCGCGCCGCAGTTCGCGATGTCGGCAGAGTGCTCGGCATGCCCTATAACGATGTCGATACCGTCGCGAAGCTTATCCCGCGCGAGCTCGGCATAACAATAGACAAGGCGCTCAAGTCGTCGGATCTCCGCGCGCTCTATGAAAACGACGAGAATGTCCGCAGACTTATCGACCTCTCGCGCAAAGTTGAGGGTATGCCGCGCCATGCCTCGACCCATGCAGCGGGCGTAGTCATAACCCGTGACACGGTCGAGAGCTATGTGCCCCTCGCGCGAAACGACGAGTCGATAGTCACGCAGTTTACCATGACCACCCTCGAGGAACTCGGACTGCTCAAGATAGATTTCCTCGGTCTGCGCACCTTGACAGTTATCGACTACGCAAAGCGCAGCATAAAGAAACGCATCCCGGATTTCTCCGAGGATATGATAGATTACGAGGACGAAGAAGTGTTCAAAATGCTCTCGTCCGGCAAAACGGAGGGTGTGTTCCAGTTTGAATCCGCGGGTATGCGAAGCGTCCTCATGGGTCTCAAGCCGCAGAGCATTGAAGATCTGATAGCTGTTATCTCGCTATACAGACCGGGTCCCATGGATTCGATACCCACATATATCGCGAACCGCCACGACCCGTCAAAAATACGCTACAAGACCCCGATGCTTGAGGGTATACTCAAAGTTACTTACGGCTGCATGATCTATCAGGAGCAGGTCATGGAGATATTCCGCACCCTCGCGGGCTATTCCTACGGCCGCGCCGATATCGTCCGCCGCGCCATGTCGAAAAAGAAGCACGATGTCATGGAGCGCGAACGCCATAATTTCATATACGGACTCGTCAATGAGGACGGTACTGTCGAGTGCGAGGGCGCGGTGAAGCGCGGAGTCGACGAAAAGACCGCGAATGATATCTTCAACGATATGTCCTCATTCGCGTCCTATGCGTTCAACAAATCCCATGCCGCCGCCTATGCCTTCGTCGCCTATACAACGGCGTGGCTCAAGTGCCATTATCCCTGCGAGTTCATGGCGGCGCTCATCAGCAGTGTGCTTGACGATACGCCGAAAGTAGCCGAATATATTGCGGAGTGCTCGCGCCTCGGTATCGAGGTCGTGCCGCCTCATGTCAATGTCAGCTCCGAGCGTTTCACGCCAAAGGACGGGAAGATATATTTCGGTCTGCTCGCCGTGAGAAATGTCGGCGCGGGCTTTATCAGAGAGATTGAACGCGAGCGCGAAACGGGCGGGGAGTTCAAATCCTTCTATTCGTTCTGCAAGCGTATGCAGGATAAGGAGTTCAACAAACGCGCGGTCGAGAGCCTCATAAAATGCGGTGCGCTCGACGGACTCGGCGCGAACCGCCGCCAGATGCTCTACGCTTTCCCGGAGATATCGGCTCAGCTTGAGAACGACCGCCGCCGCAATATCGACGGTCAGCTCGGCTTCTTTGATGCCGCACCGAGCGAAGCGCCGCAGGGCGAATATAAAATGCCGACTCTCGAAGAGATGGACAAGCGCGAATTGCTCAGACTCGAAAAAGAGATGACCGGGCTCTACCTCATGGGTCACCCCATGGCGGAATATGAACAGCTCGCCGAACGCCTCGGCTGCGCCAATACGGCGGATCTCCGTAACGCCGATGAGGTCGGCGGCATATATAAAGATGAGTCGCGCGTTGATCTTCTCTGCATAATAACGAATGTCAGAAAAAAGATAACAAAAAATAACACCACAATGGCTTTTGTGACGGCGGAGGATGTGTTCGGTTCGATAGAAGTCATAGTGTTCCCGAAAATATATGAGCGTCAGACCCAGCTCTTTACCGAGGGCAATATAATTCTTATCCATGGCAGACTCAGCGTGCGCGAGGACGAGGAGACGAAGCTCGTCTGCGAGTCGGCGGAGCCGTGTCCGCCTGCGGACGCGAAGAAAAAAGTCTCGGAGCAGGTGAGACAGGCTTCGAATACTGCCGCTCAGCCGCAGAAAAAGAGCGCGAAAACGCCCGGACTCTTCCTGCGCTTTGCGAGTGAAAACTGCCCCGAAATTGAGCGGGCACAGAGAATCCTCGACTTCTTTGACGGCAATAAGACGGTGTATTTTTACTATTGCGACACGAAAAAATATATCCGTCAGCCCTATTCGCACAGCGCGGATGTCAACGCGCCGATGCTCAAGGAGCTCAGACGGATCCTCGGCGAAGAGAATGTTATTTATATCGATGACAGGCAGGGGGGACAGTAAAAAAATGAAAAATATAAGCCCGCAGAAAAGCAACAGTCTGACGATAGATATCTGTAAGTTTCTCGGGGCGTACATGGTCGTCGCGATACATACGACGCCGTGGAATCTTTTCGGCACCGGAGCGTTCAATACGGTGTATCTGAATTTTATCTACTGCGCCGTGCCCTGCTTCTTCATGGCGTCGGGCTATCTGCTCGCCGGGCGCATGGAATGGCCGTTTACGGCAAAGGATAATCTCCCGAAGGTCGCCCATGCGTTTTTAAAAATGCTCAAGCTCTATCTGCTTTGGTCGCTCGCTTATCTGCCCCTTGCGATATTCGATTACAGGCGCTCGGGTCTCGGTGTCCGCGAAGCGGCGATAAGATATATAAAAGGACTCGTTTTCAGCGGCGAGCATTACGGCTCGTGGATGCTCTGGTATATGATCTCGGCAATATATGCGCTCGGGATTATCTATCTTCTCTTAAAAATAAAAGTCAATCCCTGGGCGATAACCGCGCTCGGACTGGTGTTCATCCTTTGCGGAGCGGCTCTCGATATGCTCTCCGGCACGACGAACGATATCTCGCCAGCGATAAACTTTATCAGAAAGCTCATGTGGTCGACCACCGGCAACGGAAAGGTGTTCCGCGGTCTGTTCTATATTTCGTTCGGCATGCTGCTCACGAAGATAAAAATACCCGTGTGGGCGGATGTTTTGATCACCCTCTGCGGCTTCGCCGGGTGCGTGGCGTTCAACAAATATACCGGATTTTTTGTTATTCTCTGCGCCATCGGACTTTTCGGAATAATAATATCCGTGAAAGTGCCGTATGTTTCGGACAGAAAAATACTCAGACGCGCGAGCATGATAATCTATTTCATGCACCTTTATGTATATATGATTTTTGTGTTGCGCTTCGGTTTGCACAGCGGAAAACGGGCATTTTTAATTGTTGCCCTGATAACAACGGCGATCGCTTTTGCATATATTGCAATTTGCGACCTCATAAAACGAAAAAATGCGGTAAAATGCAAAGAAAAAGCTTAATTTTGCAGAAAAAGTGTATTTTTATTTGACTTTGATTCGATAAAAGTGTATTATATTAAAACAGCGTTTACTAATTAACAGGAATAAGATCATAAACAACGACGGAGGAATGACGATGAAGAGCATAGCAGTGCTTACAAGCGGCGGAGACGCGCCGGGTATGAATCCCGCTGTACGCGCAGTCGTGCGTACGGCCTGTCAGAGAGGTATCAAGGTTTACGGTGTTGACAGAGGATACACCGGACTTATAAAAGGCGATATACATGAGATGAACCTCCGCTCCGTGTCCGATATAATCACGAGAGGCGGCACGATTCTCTATTCCGCAAGATGCCCCGAGTTCAAGACCGAAGAGGGTCTTCAGAAAGCCGTTGCAACCTGCAAAAAGTTCGGCATCGACGGCATGGTCATCATCGGCGGCGACGGCTCGTTCAGAGGCGCAAGGGATCTTTCTCTGCGCGGCATTCCGTGTATCGGACTGCCCGGAACTATCGACAACGATATCTCCTGCACCGATTATACAATAGGTTATGACACCTGCCTTAACACCATCGTTCAGATGGTCGACCGCATCCGCGACACTTCCGAGTCTCACGACCGCTGCACGGTCGTCGAGGTCATGGGACGCGGCGCAGGTTATCTCGCACTTGAGGCGGGCATCGCTGTCGGCGCAACGTCGATAATCGTGCCCGAGGTCGAGTACGATATCGAGCGCGATGTTATCGCGCGCATCCGCGAGTTCCAGAAGACCGGCAAAAAGCACTTTATAGTTATCGTTGCCGAGGGTGTCGGCGGAACCGCTGAGATAGCAAAGAAAATCGAAGCCGAGACCGGCGTCGAGTCGAGAGCAACCATTCTCGGCCATGTCCAGCGCGGCGGCTCGCCGACTGCGAGAGACAGGATAATGGCAAGCCAGATGGGCTCACGCGCCGTTGACCTGCTCACTCAGGGCATAGGCAACAGAGTTGTCGGCATAAAGGACAACAAGATAGTCGATTTCGATATCTTCGAGGCTCTCAAAATGACCAAGACCATAGATATGAAAGACTATGAGCTTGCGCACGAAATCTCCATATAAAGGTGTAATATGAGCATAGAAAAACTGATTTCTTTAAGACAGCAGATAATCAAAAAAGACTTCAGTCGGATGAATGATATGCAGCTTGAAGCGGTCCTTACTACCAAAGGACCGCTTTTGGTACTTGCGGGAGCGGGCAGCGGAAAGACCACCGTGCTCGTCAACCGTATCGTAAACCTCGTCAAATACGGCGAGGCTTATTATTCCTCCGACTTTTCCCGCCCGATACGCGAGGGCGACGAGGCGCTGCTTGAAAACTATCTCGCAGGCGACACGAGCCTTTTCGAGGCGGAGGATCTTCTGAGCGTCCGCCCCGCGAAGCCGTGGCAGATTCTCGCAATAACTTTCACCAATAAGGCCGCAGGCGAGCTCAAGGAGCGTATCTGCAAGGCGCTCGGCGAAGACGGCAACGATGTCTGGGCGAGCACATTCCACTCGACCTGCGCCAAAATTCTGCGCCGCCACGCCGACGAGATAGGCTATACGCATAATTTCACTATTTACGACTCCGACGACTCCAAGCGCGCCGCCAAGGAGTGCATAAAGCGCCTCGGATATGACGAGAAGATGATTCCAGTCAAGTCCGTGCTCGCCGAGATAAGCCGCGCCAAGGACGAGCTGATTACCCCCGCTGAGTTCATTTCGACGAACCAGGCGGATATACGCCTGAAGAAGATAGGCGAGGTCTATGAGGAATATCAGAAGTTCCTCAAGGCGGCGGACGCCATGGATTTTGACGATCTGATAGTCAACATGGTGAAGCTACTCAAAACGAACAAGGAGACCCGCGAATACTATCAGAACCGCTTCAAATACATAATGGTCGATGAGTATCAGGATACGAACCACGCGCAGTATGTGCTCACTGCACTTCTCGCGGCGGGGCACGAGAATATCTGCGTCGTCGGCGATGACGATCAGAGTATCTATCGCTTCCGCGGCGCAACTATCGAAAACATCCTGAGCTTTGAAAAGCAGTACAAGAACGCAAAAGTTATCCGCCTCGAGCAGAACTACCGCTCGACTCAAACGATACTCGACGCCGCCAACGCCGTTATCGCGAACAACGAACAGCGAAAAGGCAAAAATCTCTGGACGGATAACGGACAGGGCGCGAAAATCGAGTTCTATGTAGCCGAGGACGAGATGGCGGAGAGCCGTCACGTTGCCGATACGATTGTCTCCAATGTCGCCGACGGCGAGGAGTGGAACGACCACGCGGTGCTCTACAGAATGAACGCGCAGTCGAACCTTATCGAGCAGTCATTCATCAGAAGCGGCATACCGTACAGAATGATAGGCGGCCACAGATTCTATGACCGCAAAGAGATAAAAGACGCCATGGCGTATCTCTATGTCGTCAACAACACGGCGGACGAGATAAGGCTCAGAAGAATAATCAACGAGCCCAAGCGCGGAATCGGCGAGACTTCGCTCAACGCCGTCTTTGAGATAGCGAACGGACTCGGCGTTGAACCGTTTGAGGTCATACGCTCGGCGGATCAGTATGCGAAGCTTTCGCGCGCCTCGTCAAAGCTTATGGCGTTCGGCAAGCTCATCGACTCGTTCCGCGAGAAGATGGAGATCATGCCCCTCGCCGATCTGCTCGGCGTGATACTTGACGAGACGGGCTATACGCTCTCGCTCGCCAATGAGCCCGAAAAATATCAGGAGCGCGTGGCGAACCTGGCGGAGCTCGGAAACAACATACGCCGCTACTGCGATGAGAACCCCGAGGGCGACCTCAACGGCTTCCTGCAGGAGACCGCGCTGCTCACGGATATAGATAATTACAACGCTCAGACCCAGGCGGTTGTTATGATGACGATACATTCCGCCAAGGGACTCGAATTCCCGAATGTGTTTATAGTCGGCATGGAGGAGGGGATATTCCCCGGAATGCAGACGATACTCTATGAGCCGGAGAATATCGAGGAGGAGCGCAGACTCGCCTATGTCGCGATAACCCGCGCGAAGAAAAAGCTCTATATTTCCAGCGCATCGACCCGAATGCTCTACGGCATGACGAACCGCAACCGCCCGTCGAGATTCGTTGAAGAGATACCCGAGGAGCTGCTCGATAAAAAGGGCGCAAGACCGATGTCTTATCAGACCCACGGCATTCCGCAGCAGCGTTCCGCAGGGCAGGGGAGCGCGTCGAGAGGATTTTCAAAGATTTCATCGCAGTCGCCCGCAAGAGTGTCGAATTCAATTCCGTCGAAGCCTGCTTACAGCTTCTCCGCTTCGTCCGGCTTCTCCGGTGCGGGCGCGAAAAAGCCCGCCGCCGCAGCGCAGAGCTATTCCGTCGGCGAGACGGTCAAGCACAAAGCATACGGCACGGGAGTGATACTCAGTATGCAGAAAATGGCGAACGATACCATGCTCGAAATAGCCTTCGAAAAGGTCGGAACAAAGAAGATAATGGCGAACTACGCCAAGCTCGAAAAAGTATAAAAGTATAATAAAAATCCGGTCAGTGCAGAATTTGAAGTGCACTGACCGGATTTTGATTTTATATGTGCCTATGTCTACAGGACAGAACGCGAACAGCCTTATTTTTTGACAACCGACGACTTGAACATTATCTTCGCCGCAAATATTCGCCCGTCCGAGCAGTCGAACGACGCCTGCCCGCCGTATTTTTTAATTATCTTGCTTATGCGCGCCGCCCTCTCGCTGCTCTTTATGTCCGGCGAGCCGTCTACGCTGTGGCGGACGTTGAGCACGACATATGCCTCGTTGAAGCTGCCGATACTCATGTCGATAAATCGCTCTTCCGATTTTTCGGCGGATTTGAACGCCCCGTTGAGAATGTTGTCGAGCAATATTGTGAGGTCGCTGTCCGAAAGAAAAGAAAAATCAATGCTGCGCACATCGCAGTTGAATTTTATCTCCGAATTTGCGCACAGATTGGCGTATCTGCTGATTATGACATTCGCGAGCTTGTTGCTGCTGAACTGCTTCACCGCGCCCATCGCGCCGCTATTGTATATCGAGTCGATGTAGCTGTTTATGCGGTCGTTTTCTCCGTTTTGCGAGAGCTGCTTTATCGTGCGGAGATGCCCCTTTATGTCGTGGATAATAATGTCGCGCAGGTCGTATTGATGCTCAAGCTCCGCATAGTATTCCGCGTTCAGCTTCTGCCGCTGTTCTTCGAGAAGTGTTTCGGTGGAGTTCGAGATTTTGCAGACTAATTTTCTGTGCGCCATGCAAACTGCGGATATCGCCAGCGGAAGAATGACCGATATCAGTGTCAAAACAAAGTTGCTCCCCGGGAAAAATGCAAAGCCCGCGATCATCGCGGAGCAGACCAAAGAAAGCAGTGACACCAGCACCGAATAAACGATCATATCGTCTTTGTGCCTTGACACTGCATATGAAAATGTAAAATACAGCGCGCTCGAAGAAATTCCGAGCAATATCATTCCGTTTCCGGGCGGCTCGTGACCGATGATTTTCGGCAGACCGAACATTATTATAAACGCCGACATCGCGGCAAGAACTTCGAGCAGTAAGCAATGGATCAGCGATTGTCTTATGCCTGCTCGGTATATTATGAGCGCGGCGCAGAGATTGCTTATAAAAAGCAGGGCTATGTTGAGCGCGGCAAGCCCCGCGAAGCTTACGGCGAATTGAACGGCGAGCGCCGCCGCAAAGAATCCGCAGACTGCGGCAATCGGACATTTCGTTTCAAACCGCTTTGAAAAGTAGCAGTATGCGGCAAATTGCCCGAATGCACAGGCGATGAGAACACACACTATGTCCATCATATACCTCCCGCAAAGTTGAAGAATGCCTTTCTGAAGGCGGGGTATTTGCGCTGGGACATATATACGCTGACCGTTTCGCCGTCACCTTTTCTGAGCGTGACGCTGTCTTTTGAAAAGTCGATGACATTTTGCAGATTGACTATGTAGCTCGCGTGGGAATAGACAAAGCAGTCCGGCTGACCGGTTTTTGCTATCCAGTCTTTTAGTCTGACTCCCGTCGCATATTCGGCGTCTTTCGTTACGAGCAGTGCGCCGTAGCGCCTGTTTTCGATATAGAGAATGTCTTTTGTCTTTATCTTTTTGACTATGTCGTGTGTTTCGAGAATTATCGTCTTGCTCAGCGTGCGGTATTCCTGAACCGCGTCAAAAAGATTCTTGTTGAAGCGGTTGACATCAACAGGCTTCGAGAGATATCTGAAAACATGTATGCGCATCGCGTCGTCGAGATATCGCTGGAACGAGGTCAGGACGATTATCAGTACATCAGGATTCTGCTTCTTGAGCTCAACCGCGAGCTCGAGTCCGCTCATTTCCGGCATCTCGATATCAATAAAAGCAATGTCGTATTTGTGCTTGTTTTCGAGAATAAATTTTCCCGATTGGCGGCAGTCTATATTGAAGCTGACGGTGTTCACTTTTTCCCATGCGCACAGCAGCTTTTTTACCTGTTCAACTATTTCCGCGCTGTCGTCGCAAACGAGTATATCGATCAAAAGAATCACTCTCCCGCAAATATTATACCACATTTTGTCGAAAAAGCAAACAGAAAAATAAAAAATGTCATCAGCGATTATTTTTTACTGTTTGCCGGTCACCGCCTGAATTGAGTTTTGCGACCTCGGCAAATTAAAATCGCGAAAAACATCGTTTTCGCCCAAAATCGCATCACTTTTGCAAAAATTCACACTTTCGGCGGCAAATGCGCTAAAATAATGTTGAACTCTGAAAAGAGCATGAATTTGAAACCTATCTCCTACATAACTCCTATATAAAAGAAAGCAGGCAGGGCACACGCCTTGCCTGCTTTCTTTTGTACTGACGAGAATCCGCAGCGAAATCAACGAGTTGTTTTAGTTCATATAAATTTTTATTGAAGCCATAAACACCATTTTTAGCGTAGTTGGAATCGAGGGGAGCTTGCTTTGCTTAAGATAATATGTAAAGGTGAGAAATGACCTTGTAGCGTGCGGCGACCTCGACGCACCGATGCCGCGCAAGCGGCACAAAAAGCTTGTTGCGACTGATTTTGGAAATAGATTCTTGTCGCAATATAGAATGTTATTTCGGCTCCCCTGTAGGGGAGCTGGCTCGGCGAAGCCGAGACTGAGGGGTTAGTTTCGCTCCGCTCAAAGTAAGTGGGGGTGGATATCATTTGCCCGCCGAAGAGGCTGATTTGTTACACTATTTTTGTAAACCGTGTCATTTACACCGTACAAACAAAATGTCGTTCATATGCCGATAATTATACGCAATAATCTGTCAAAACGTATCTTATGTTTGCTGTATAGAAAAATAACTGCTCGAAATATATCGTTTTTGCCTATTTTTGCATCACTTTTTGAAAAATCAACACTTTTTGCTTGCAATGCGTTAAAATTATGGCGTACTCAAACGAAGTACATAAATGAAGTCAACTACCTCCTATACTCCTATACGGCGGGAAGCGGGCGGGTTTTCCGTCTGCTGCCTGACCGCCGGAAGCGCGGAGGCTGCAACAGGCCGCGGCAAACCGCACCTGCATATAAATTCAAGGGACGGATAGTAATGCTAAAAGAATATGACGGACTTCCGGATGTCGGCTCACGCTACGTGCTCGAATGCCGATGCAAGAAAATCGGAGAGGACGGCAGGGAGATAGGCGCCTGCGAGGACACCGTCAACCCCGTCAGCGGATTTATTTATGCCGAGAATGAAGAACAGGCTGTCAACTATGGCATAGACTTCATCACGAAGTATGCGGGAGACAATCTCCTGCTCGAGGATAACAGCATACTCCTGCTCGGCGATAATCGCCCGATGGATCTGTACTATGACTTTTCGGCAGTCGAGGTCGGATGATTTCGACTGCCGGGCGAGAATGAGCAGAAAGTAATGCTTCGCTGATTTCACCATCCACGCAAAACGCAGAACCCCCAACCTGCGTTTTGGAATTTCCATATTATCTTTTTTATCTCCACTTCCTCAACGATACGGGCGCCGTGATCCACCAGAGTCACGGCGCCTGTATCTATTTTATTTTCAGCAGTCGCAGGTCTTGGTGCGCTGGACTGTTCCTGCCGCGTGGTGCGGCGGAGCGTATACGGAATATACCTTGAGCGGGATGTTTCCGCTGTTTGTTATATTGTGCCAGGTTCCGGCGGGGATGAGGCAGGCGTCGCCGCCGTTTGCCCTCTGACCGTCGCACATGGAGCATTTCGTCGCGCCGAAGCTTATTGTCGCGCAGCCCTGCACGATGCAGACGAGCTGATCCGTGTCCTCGTGGATCTCCGCGCCGATGTCGCAGTTTGTGGGTATGCACATCAGCGTTACCTGCAGATGCTCGCCCGTCCATGCCTCTTTTCGGAAATTTGTGTTCTCTTTCGTCTCGCGGTCAATGTCCATAACTGTCGGCTGTCCGCCGCAGCCGCAGCGGTTTTGATTATTGTTCATTTGGCACCTCCAAAGTTTTTTCTGTATATTCTATGCGCCGAAGTTCATTTGCGATACTGTTTTTCTTGAAACGCGGCGGCGGATGCCGTATAATTATTTCAGATACAACCGAAGTTTTTGGGCGGATTCGTCCGTTGATTTTTATGAAACAGTTTTCGGAGGTGCGGTATGTACAGGCTCTTTATCGTTGAGGACGACCCGGGGATAGCGAACGCCGTCGCGGCGCAGGCGCAGGCGTGGAATCTTCAGACGCATATCGTGCGGGATTTCAGCAATGTCATGCACGAGTTCGCCGAGTTTTCGCCGCATATAGTCCTGCTCGATATCATGCTGCCGTTTTTTGACGGCTATCATTGGTGCAGTGAGATTCGCCGCGTCTCGAAGGTGCCGATAATCTTCGTCTCCTCGGCGTCGGATAATATGAATATCGTCATGGCGATGAATCTCGGCGCGGATGATTTTATCTCGAAGCCGTTTGACGGCAGCGTCCTCATGGCGAAAATCCAGGCTCTTCTGCGCCGTACTTACGATTTCGGCGCCAATGTCCCGGTGCTCGAGCATCGCGGCGTATTGCTTGATACGGGCGAAAATTCTCTCGTTTTCGGCGATGAAAAGATAACGCTGACAAAAAATGAATATCGCATTCTGCTCTGCCTGATGGAAAATAAAGGCAAGGTGGTCAGCCGCGAAAAGCTGATGGAGCGCCTTTGGGAGACGGACTCGTTCGTCGATGAAAATACGCTTACCGTCAATGTCAACCGCCTGCGAAAGAAGCTTGACGCGGCGGGACTCAAAGATTTTATTGCCACAAAGTTCGGCGTGGGGTATATAATAGCTTGATTTCGGAGGGGTTATGAGCTTTTTCAAGGGTTATCTCAAGGAGCGGTGGAAGCGGCTCTCGATGCTTCTGCTTTTCGTCTGCATATTCGCGTTTTCTTTTTGGGTCTACCGTCTGCCCGTGCGTGCGGTCATATATCCGTGCGCCCTGTGCCTGCTTTTCGGCGCGGTGTTCGCCGCCTATGATATTATAAAATCGTATCGCCGCCACAAGTTTTTCGAAGAGCTGCACCGCAGGAATACAGAACTTATATCTGCTTTGCCCGAGCCGGAGGGGATAGTCGACTCCGATTATCAGCAGCTGATATCCGTGCTCAAAGAAAAAATAGCGGAGATAACGGCGCAGACGGACAGCCGCATACGCGACACCGTCGATTACTACACCGTCTGGGCGCATCAGATAAAAACGCCGATAGCGGCGATGCGCCTGACTCTTCAGAAAGAAGATGTGCCCGAAGCGCGCAGGCTCGCGTCCGAGCTGTCGCGGATAGAGCAGTATGTCGAAATGGTGCTCATCTTTGTGCGTCTCGGCTCGGATTACAGCGACTATGTTTTTGCCCGGCAGGATATAGACGAAATAATCAGAAGCTCGGTAAAAAAATTCGCCTCGGAGTTCATCGACCGCAGAATCTGCCTCGAATATGACAGCGTTGATATTCAAGCCGTCACGGACGAAAAATGGTTCGCGTTCGTCGTCGAGCAGCTGCTCTCGAATGCGCTCAAATATACCCGCGAGGGGAGCATAAAAATTTATTCCGAGGGAAAAGTTCTCTGCATTGAAGACACCGGAATAGGCATCGCGCCGGAGGATTTGCCGCGCGTATTTGACAAAGGCTATACCGGCTGCAACGGCAGAACCGACCGCCGCGCGAGCGGGCTCGGGCTTTATCTCTGCCGCCGCATATGCCGGAACCTCGGCATCGATATCTCGATTTCTTCAACGGTAGGCGAGGGGACAACGGTTCGCCTCGATCTCAGTCAGTACAAACTCGGAAAAGAATAACTTCTTACAAAACCGTAAGATTTGAAAGGGGAAATGTAAGCCTTTTCTATGGAGGCACATTTCCCTTTTCGGCTATAATAGAGCCACAAAATGACAGGAGGTCAACTACAGTGAGTATTTTGGAAGTCAACGGACTCAAAAAAGTCTACTCAACCCGTCTCGGCGGCAACAAGGTCGAGGCTCTTAAAAATGTTAACTTCAGCGTGTCGGAGGGCGAGTATGTCGCTATCATGGGCGAATCCGGCTCCGGCAAGACCAC
>DKDF01000035.1 GCA_002451755.1 Ruminococcaceae bacterium UBA6855 | reverse complement strand
AAATGCCGAAACGCGGGTAGTATATATCATTTAATTATAGTAAGACGCGAAGGTAGAGGGTGAATTATACAATTTCATTTCGTGCCGCTGTCGCGGCAGCGGTGCGTCGAGGTCGCCGCACCCTACAAGTTGCGCGTCAATAAATTTGTGCAGATTTTGCGGGCGGATAATATTCGCTCCTACAGCGCACTTATTCACTATTCACTTTTACCTATTACTTTGAGCGAAGCGAAACAAACCCCTCAGTCTTGGCTTCGCCAATCCAGCTCCCCTGCAGGGGAGCCTAATAGATTCTGCGGCAAATTCCCAATTCACCAACCTGTTTTGTCATATTATGCAGCTTTATATATGCAAAAAGTCCCGGCAGACTTTACTGCCGGGACTGATGCTGCTTTATTGTCGTTTGGTATGCAGTGCTCTTTGATTTTATTAAAGCTCCTGCTTCCTGTTGCCTATCTCCATCTGAGCCTTGGCAAGCCTTTCAAGTGCCTCAAGGTCGCCCATAGTGGCTTCCTTGGAGAGAGCCGCTCTTCTTTCAAGAAGTTCCTCATACATCTGCTCCTTCTTCTTACCGTTCAGGTCATAGAAGAGCATCGGAACGATGCTGACGATACCGGTGAGGAACGGGACAATGGTGAACATTGCGAACAGACCGAACTTTGTGGAATCGGACTGCGCGGTACCTCTGACATAGAGCGTGAGGTCATAGCCTATAAGCTGCTTTATCCATGTGGAAATATAGTTGCTGACGATGCCCGAAAGCTTCTGGGCGAGACCCTGAGCGACGCTCGTCATGCCCTCGGTACGGTAGCCGTTCTTCCACTCGCAGTAATCCATAGCTTCGTTGTACATCTCGGTCGGGATTATGCGGCGCACGCCGTAGAAGATCATGAATATAGTCTCCCAAAGTGTCATTGCGATACCCATGACCCAAACGTTCTTATAAAGTCCGTGCTTCTTGCCGCCGATGCAGCCGACTAAGAACACGGGGACGAGCAATATACCGTCTATCTTGTTTCCTATAATATACAGGAAGCGACTCGAGAAATGCCGTCTGAACCACGGCACAGCCATATAGCTGAACGGATTGATTATGGAGCCGGGGATACCGGTAATAAGACCGAGGGAAGCGAAATTGAGAACATCTATATAATAGTCCTGCTTACTTCCGCCGACTGCAAATCCGCTGAGCATACTCGACAGCGTCATAAGCAAAATCGGCTTGTTGTTGATTATCGACTTGATACTCGCTTTAAGGCTCGGCGTCTCAACGGACTGCATGACTCGCTCCTTACAGATAAGGAAGAACCACAGCGCACCCGCGCCCGCGACTATAGCGGTAAACAGACCCATGGTAACGAACGTTCCCTGAAGGGTGAGCTTGACTTTATTTCTGCCTATAAGATCGAGCAGAATCGTCATTATCTGTTCCGGCAGCTTTTCGCCGAGCGCACCGGAGACGAAATCGGCAATCGTTATCAGTCGCGTTCGGTCAACGGGGTGCGGCGTTATTGTCGCCTGAATACCCCTTCTGGGCTATCGCTCTGAATGTTCCTGCGCCCTCTCGCACGACCATCAGCGCGAGATATCCGATAAACTTCCAGATATCCTCCTGACCTCTGCCCGAGAATAATATTGGCAGCAGCCAGTAAATGCACGTTCCTATCGTTCCGGGAATACCGAGCGCGACGAGATAAGGCTTGAATTTTCCCCATCTTGTTCTCGTCTTGTCGACTATTGCGCCGAAAAGAACATCGTTGATAACATCCCAGATGCCGTTGATGACATTTGCGATACGCTGGAACCTGAGACTGACCTGGAGAATGTTGGTGACAAAGCGTCCGGAATATGTATTGATATTGAAGCTCTGCGACATATCGTAGACGACATATGCAACTGTCTCTTTGGTTCCGACATAGCGTCTGTTCTGATAAACATATCCGCTATTTTCGGCATTACCGCCGGCTTGATCGCCGACCGCAGCGGTTTTTACTTCTTCTGCCAAAGCATTACCTCCTGTCTGCATTTTTTTACTTTTGAATCATAACATAATTTTTATGCAATTGCAACAGTTTTATTAAACATTGTTGCTCTAATGTGTATAAAATTCGAACTGTATATTTCTGTATACAAAAGCAGAAACAAAAAATCCTCCGTACATTACATACGGAGGATAAATTCTATTTGTTATGAGGAAGTCTTTACAGCTCGTTTTTGCTGTTGCCGATCTCCATCTGAGCCTTGGCGAGTTTTTCGAGCGCTTCAAGGTCGCCGGAGGTTGCCTCCTTGGACATTGCGGCTCTTCTCTCGAGCAGCTCCTCGTACATCTTCTCCTTCTTCTTGTCGTTCAAATCATAGAAGAGCATCGGGATGATGCCGAGGGAGGTTGTGATGAACGGGATGATGGTGAACATTGCGAACAGACCGAACTTGGTGTTATCGGACTGCGCGGTGCCTCTTGTGTAGGCGGTCAGGTCGTAGCCGATAAGCTGTTTGATGAACAGCGCGATATAGCTGCTGACGATGCTCGAAAGCTTCTGAGCAAGACCCTGCGCAACGCTCGTCATGCCCTCTGTACGGTAGCCGTTCTTCCATTCGCAGTAGTCCATGGCCTCGTTGTACATCTCGGTCGGTATGACCTTACGCACGCCGTAGAACACCATAAACAGCGTCTCCCACAAAGTGAGGGCGATCGCCATGGGAACGACCTTCTTATAAAGTCCGTGCTTTTTGCCGCCGATGCAGCCGACGAGGAACACAGGAACGAGCAGGATATCACCGACATATGTACCCATGATATAGAGGAAGCGGCTCGAGAAGTGCCGTCTGAACCACGGGACTATCGCATAGCTTATGGGGTTGATTATCGAGCCGGGGATACCGGTGATAATATTGAGCGAAGCGAAGTTCAGAACGTCGATAAGGTAGTCCGACTTGCTGCCGCCGACCGAGAAGCCGCTGAGCATCTTGGAAAGCGTCATAAGAAGTATCGGCTTGTTGTTGATTATCGACTTGATACCCGCCTTGATGCTCGGACGCTCGACGGACTGCATGACTCTCTCTTTACAGATAAAGAAGAACCACATAGCACCTGCGCCTGCGACAACGGCAGTGAAAATACCCATGCCGACAAAAGTACCTTGAAGAGTAAGCTTGATCTTATTTCTGCCGATAAGGTCAAGGAGAACGGTCATAATCTGCTCGGGCAGCTTCTCTCCGAGGAAGCCGGAGGCGAAGTTTGCAAGAGTTATGATTCTCGTTCTGTCAACAGGGTGCGGGGTTATTGTAGACTGGATACCCTTCTGTGCGATATCGCGGAATGTTCCCGCGCCTTCACGCACGACCATAAGAAGAAGATATCCGATGAATTTCCAGATATCGTTCGGACCTCTGCCCGCGAATATGAGGGGCATGAGCCAATAGATGCACGTACCGATTGTGCCGGGGATACCGAGTGCAACGAGATAGGGCTTGAACTTGCCCCAGCGGGTTCTCGTCTTGTCAACTATCGCACCGAAAAGCACATCGTTGATAACGTCCCAGATACCGTTGATAACATTCGCTATTCGCTGCAGCTTCAGGCTGACCTGAAGGATGTTGGTGACGAATCTCTGCGAATACGCGTTGATATTGAAGCTCTGCGACATATCATAGACGACGTAAGCGACAGTCTCTTTCGTACCGACATAGCGTCTGTTCTGAAAGACGTATCCTGACGAATCTTCGCCGGATCCTGCCTGCGGATTGACCGCGGCTGTCTGTTCCTGTGCCAAAAGACGACCTCCTATTGAAAAAATCAAGCTTTACGATTATAACACAGCTTCTGGCAAAAAGCAACAATTACCATACAAAAAGTTGTGATTCTGCACACAAAATTCGGCAAAAATGCCGTATACGGATTGTTTGAATAACATCTTTGTGTTATTATATATTATTATAAAGCGATAATTTGCGGGAGGTGCGGAAAAATGAAAAGCAAAAACGAGGGGCTATATATTCACATACCGTTCTGCCGCAGCAAGTGCCCCTACTGCGATTTTTATTCTCTGCGCCTTGACGAAAGCGCGGCGGATGCCTACACCGACGTGCTCATACGCCGTATTCCCGTTCTGGCAAAAAAATACGACATAACTGCGGACACAATATATATCGGCGGCGGCACTCCGTCGGCGTTGGGAGCGAAGAGGCTCGGCAGAATTATCGGCGCGGCGAGGGAGTTTTCTGCGCCGAACTGCGAGACGACGGTTGAAATCAATCCGTTCGACGCGGCGAAAAAGAATCTTGACTTCGCTCTGCTCAGAGAATCGGGAGTCAACAGGATATCCATGGGTATGCAGTCGGCAAACGACAGCGAACGCCGTGCGCTCGGCAGGCTCAGCGGCAGAGACGATGTTTCTCTCGCCGTAAAGCGCGCGCAGGACGCGGGGATAGATAACATATCGCTCGACCTCATGCTCGCCGTCCCTGGGCAGACGGTCGATTCGCTCAAGGACAGCATCGCTTTCTGCGCGGATGCGGGAGTGCGCCATGTCAGCGCATATATTTTAAAAATAGAAGAGGGCACGCGTTTTTACGAAAAGCGCGGCGAACTGGCTCTGCCGGACGAAGATGCGACCTGCGAGCTGTATCTGACCGCGTGCGAGGAGCTCGAAAAGCGCGGATTCATGCAGTATGAGATCTCGAACTTTGCAGAGCCGGGATATGAGAGCCTCCACAATCTGAAATACTGGGACTGCGGCGAATATCTCGGCATAGGTCCGGCGGCACACTCGTTTATAGACGGCAGGAGATTCTTTTTCCCGCGCGATATAAATAGCTTTATCGCGGGCTGCGAGCCCACGGATGACGGCGAGGGCGGAAGCTTTGAAGAATATCTCATGCTCCGACTGCGGCTGAATAAAGGGCTTGTGTTTTCAGAAGTCAAAGAACGGTTCGGACACAGCGTGCCGGAGGATATAATCAAAAAATGCATCGAGTTTTCAAAAGCCGGTCTGACGGTCTGCGACAGTGAGCACATTGCGCTGACAAGGCAGGGCTTTCTCGTCTCAAACGCGGTTATATCTGAACTGATATAAGCAGTTGCAAAAATAGTCAAAAAGTCCTTGACGGCTATGGAAAAATTTTATATAATGTCCTTTGCAGCCGAATAATGAGTGGTGGAGTCTGTCATAATCCGTCAAATATGCGGATTATTTATTTGAGGTTGAAGCAATGCGGTTTTTGTGTTGCCATGCTTAAAATGAAGTGGCGGTTTCGCGCTCCGGTAGGGAGCGCGTTTTTCTTTGGGGAAAAATCGGTCGCTGAGCGTTCGCTGCGAAAAAAATATTTTGGAGTGTGAAGCATGAGCAGTATCACTATAACCGCACTGGTGCTCTTCGCGGCGACGTATATTCTTATGATGGCGTTTCAGAAGATTCGCCCCTATGTCGCTGTTGCATCGGCAGTTATCTTCGTTATCCTCGGCACTATTGCCGCATTCAAGCCCGATCTTTTCGGCGCGGACTTTTTCTCCCTCAGTTCGGGGAACTCTTTCAGCTATACTTTCAAAGCAGCTGTCGGCGAAATCGACTGGAACGTCATTATGATGATAGCCGGCACGATGGGCACGGTCTATCTCTTCATCGAGTCGAAGATGCCCCAGCTGATGAGCGACGTTCTCATCTCGAAGATGCCCAACATCAAATGGGCGGTCGTCTGCATGAGCCTTTTCGCGGGCATCGTCTCCGCGTTCGTTGACAATGTCGCTACCGTTCTTATGATAGCGCCCGTCGCGCTTGCGCTGTGCAAGAAGCTCAACATCTCCCCTGTTCCGAGCATTATCTGCATCGCCGTTTCGTCGAATCTCCAGGGTGCGGCGACTCTCGTCGGCGACACGACTTCGATTCTGCTCGCAAAAGCGGCAAACCTCGATTTCTCCGACTTCTTTGTTGACGAGGGCAAGCCCGGCATGTTCTGGGTCGTTGAGGCGGGTGCAGTTGTCAGCGCACTGATAATCCTCTTCATGTTCCGCAAGGAGAACGACAAGATACATATCAACGACCGCACAAAGGTTGAGGACAAGTTCCCGACCTTCCTGCTTATCGCGACTGTTGTCTCGCTCATCGCCGTTTCGTTCATCCCCTACAAGAGCAACGCGGCTGAGGGTCAGTTCTACAAGCCCGAGATAACCAACGGTCTTATCTGCATGTTCTTCTTCTTTGTCGGTATAATCCGCGAGCTGTTCCGCAAGAACACCGAGATAGTCAAAAACGCATTCAAAGAGATCGACTACTACACCATCATTCTTTTGACCGGTCTTTTCGTCGTCATCGGCGGCATAAAGAACGCGGGCGTTATTGATATTATAGGCAACGCCATATCGAAAGTCGGCGGAAGCTCCGGCAGCGTGTTCATCGTCTACACTGTCATAGTCTGGATGTCCGTCATTCTCTCGGCATTTATCGACAACATCCCCTACACCGCGACCATGCTCACCGTTATCCCGGTCATAGCCGTCAACCTCGGCATCGACCCGAAGATCATGTACTACGGTCTGCTCTGCGGCGCGACCCTCGGCGGCAACCTGACCCCGATCGGCGCATCCGCGAACATAGCGGGCATCGGCATTCTCCGCAAGGAGGGTCACGAGGTAAAAGCGACGACCTTCATGAAATACGGCGTGCCCTTCACCCTCGCGGCAGTCATAACCGGATATCTTCTCATCTGGTTCATCTGGAAGCCGTAAAAAAGCAAAAGCAAAAGTCCCGGTTCCGAAAGGAGCCGGGATAAATTTTTAGCCCGCAAATTTATTGGCGCGCATTTGTAGGGTGCGGCGACCTCGACGCACCGCTGCCGCGATAGCGGCACGGAATCTTTGATTTTACCGACCGTAGGGACAGCCCTTGCGGCTGTCCGCTATCGGCGCAGCCGATACAGGGTTATAGCAATTGTAATTTATTGATAATTAGCTTCTACCTTCGCTACGCACTCTAATCAAAGAATGTATACTTCCCGCATTTCGGCATTTTCTTTTTGTTT
>DKDF01000070.1:8843-8972 GCA_002451755.1 Ruminococcaceae bacterium UBA6855 | reverse complement strand
GGTGCGGAGCGAACGGGCAGAGCAGGCGGATGAATACGGACAGCTCGTCCTTTGTCAGTGTGCCGACATCGTTTATCTCGTTGAGACAGGTCATCATCGCGGCGATCGCGGTGTTGAACTTCATGTCCT
>DKDF01000070.1:0-8705 GCA_002451755.1 Ruminococcaceae bacterium UBA6855 | reverse complement strand
AGGAAGCGCTTGCAGCCCTTGACGCCGCTCTCTTTCCACGGGGCGGAGGCTGAATAGTCGCTCATAAACATTATATATGTGCGCAGGGTGTCCGCGCCGTATTTTTTGATAACATCGTCGGGGTCAACAACGTTGCCGCGGGATTTCGACATCTTCACGCCGTCCGCGCCGAGCACGAGTCCGAGACCCGAACGCTTCGCATACGGCTCGGGCACGGGGACCTCGCCGATATCATAGAGGAAGCGGTGCCAGAAGCGCGAGTAGATAAGATGGCGCGTAACGTGCTCCATGCCGCCGTTGTACCAGTCGACGGGGAGCCAGTATTTGAGCTTGTCTTTGTCTGCAAAGCACTTGTCGTTGTGCGGATCGATGTAGCGCAGGAAGTACCAGGACGAACCAGCCCACTGGGGCATCGTGTCCGTCTCGCGCTTCGCGGGCGCGCCGCACTTCGGGCAGGTGCAGTTGACGAAGGAATCTATCTTCGCGAGCGGGCTTTCGCCGCCCTCGCCGGGCTCAAAGTTCTCAACATCGGGGAGCTTGAGCGGCAGCTCGTTCTCGGGCACGGCGACCATTCCGCAGTGCGGGCAGTGGATGATCGGGATGGGCTCGCCCCAGTAACGCTGGCGGTTGAATGCCCAGTCCTTCATTTTGTACTGGACGCCCTTCTCGCCGATGCCGCGCTCCTTGAGGAACTCGAGCATCTTTTCTATAGACTCTTTCTTGTTGTCCGTTCCGTTGAGAAAATCGGAGTTTATCATCTCACCGTCGCCGGTGTATGCTTCTTTTTCAATGTCGCCGCCCTTGATGACCTGGATGATGTCAATGCCGAACGCCTTTGCAAAATCCCAGTCGCGCTGATCGTGGGCGGGAACAGCCATAATGGCGCCGGTGCCGTAGCCCATCATGACATAATCGGAGATGAATATCGGGATCTCCTTGCCGTTGACGGGGTTGACTGCGGTGAGTCCGCTGAGCTTGACGCCGGTCTTGTCCTTGACAAGCTGAGTGCGCTCGAACTCGGTCTTTTTGCCGCATTCGGTGCGGTAATTTTCGACCTCGTCCATGTTCGAGATGCGGTCCGAGTACTTGTCGATGAGCGGGTGCTCGGGAGCCATGACCATGAAGGTGACGCCGAAGAGGGTGTCGGGGCGGGTGGTGTATATGCGCAGCGTCTCATCCGTTCCCGAGAGGGTGAAGTTGACGAATGCGCCGGTAGAGCGACCGATCCAGTTCTCCTGCTGAGCCTTTATATTCGCCGGGAAGTCGACATGCTTGAGTCCGTCAAGCAGCTTGTCGGCGTATTCGGTTATGCGCAGGAACCAGACGTCCTTCGACTTCTGGATAACGTCGCTGTGGCAGATGTCGCACTTGCCGCCCTGCGAGTCCTCGTTGGAGAGTACGCATTTGCAGCTCGGGCAGTAGTTGACGAACGCCTTGTCGCGGAAAACGAGTCCGTGCTCGAACATCTTGAGGAATATCCACTGGGTCCACTTGTAGTAGTCGGTGTCGGTCGTGTCGATAACGCGGCTCCAGTCGAATGCGAAGCCGACGCGCTTGAGCTGACCGGTGAAATTGTGGATGTTCTGGTCGGTGACTATGCGCGGATGGGTGCCGGTCTTTATCGCGTAGTTCTCGGCGGGCAGTCCGAATGCGTCGAAGCCTATCGGGAACAGGACATTGTAGCCCTGCATCCTGCGCTTGCGGCAGATGACCTCCATGCCGGAATAAGCCTTGATGTGGCCGACGTGCATGCCTGCGCCGCTCGGATAGGGGAACTCGATGAGCCCGTAGAACTTGGGCAGCGAGAAATCGTCGATAGCTCTGAAAGTGCCCTCTTTCTCCCAGCGGTCCTGCCACTTCTTTTCAATGGTTTTGAAATCGTAGTTTGCCATGATTTATGTCATTCCTTTCGGATGTTCTCTCTCAGTCGGTCAGCAGGTCGCTGATATCGATCTGCTGTGCGTCGTTCCAAAGGCGCTCGAGGTTGTAGTATTCGCGCTGATCCTTCTGGAACAGGTGGACGAGCACGCTGCCGAAATCGAGCAGAATCCAGCCGGTCGCGCGTCCCTCAATGTGCTCGGGCGCTGCGCCGAGCTTGCCCATCTCGTATTCGAGATCGTCCGCGAGGCTCTTGACATGGGTGTTTGAAGTACCGGTCGCGATGACAAAATAGTCGGAGACTATAGTCAGCTCCTCGGTCTTTATCGCCGTGATGTCCAGCGCCTTTTTCTTGTCGAGTATTTTAACTATTTCGTTTGTCAGTTCTCTGGGGGTCATTTCTCTGAACTCCTCTCGGTTATAAGTTCATTGTAGCAGTCGACGCTCGACGGGTCGATTATCATTCCGTCGGCGAGGAGCTTTGATATGCAGTATCTCTGGGTGTAGAGCATCGCAGATTCTATCGACTGTTCCGAAAGCTCGCGGACTTTGTCGACATCGGGATATTTTCTGTCCTCGCTTATGAAATCCGCGAGATAGACTATCTTTTCGAGCTGCGTCATGTTGGCTTTGCCCGTAGTGTGCCAGCGAACCGCGCCGATGATGTCCTCGTCGGTGATGTGAAGCTCAAGTCTTAAAAATGCCGCTCCGGCTATAGCGTGCCAGAGCTTGCGGTTCAGGCGCTCGGACGGAGATAACATTATATCAGCTTTTTCTATTATTTGCAACTGCTCTTCGGGCGCGGCGTTCTTCATCACATCGTGCAGAAGTCCCGCAAAATAAGCCTTTTCGGGGTCTGCGCCGTATAGCTCGGCGAGGTGACGGGCGCTCTTTGCAACGCCGAGCGAGTGGATGTATCTGTAGTCGTCGAGCTTAGTTTTCAGCAGCTCATCATATTCTTTGTATTTCTCGGGTACGTTCAAGTGTAAAGCCCCTTCTTTTCGATATAGTTGCGCACGCCGTCGGCGAGAAGCCCCTGCGTGCTCTCATTTTCTGAAATTCTGCGGCGAATGATTGTCGAGCTTACTTCAAAGACCGGGATCTCGATGAATTTTATCTTTTTTATTTCCTCCTGCGTGAACCTGCCCTCAAGCTCGGGGACAAAGCCGTGCTTGCGCGAGGCGGCGCAGAGGGTGGACATCATCAGTATGTCGTGGTAGCGGTACCACTCGTCAAATGTCGCGAGCATATCCGAGCCGACTATCAAAAACAGCTCGGCGTCCGGGTATTCGCGCTTTATCTCGCAGAGCGTGTCATAGGTGTAGCTCTTGCCGACGCGGCGAAGCTCCGTGTCCGAGACGGAAAATCTGCCGTCTTTTTCAAAATTGAGCCGGCACATCTCAAGCCTGTCCCTGCTGCACGCGAGATTTGAAACGTGCTTATGCGGCGGGACGGATGCCGGTATAATCAGGACACGGTCGAGCTGCATCTTGTCCGCTATCGCGGTGACGAGCCCGAGATGCCCCAGGTGCGGCGGATTGAAGGTGCCGCCGAAAATGCCAAGTCGCATATATCTTTCTCCTTGAGTCGGTCAGTATTCAGTGTCGTCCGAGAGCGACGCGCTGCCGCTTATCGGGATAACATCGCCGAGATAAGTCGGCTCGGGCTGAAAAATGCACATGAAGAAGTCCTTGCACCGGGCGAGACTCTCGCGCACGAAATTATAGACGGGCTTTCCGTAAACGCGCTTGTCCGCCGCCACGCCGTATGCGTCTATTCCCAGACGGCGCGCGTTATAGACCGCGCGGTAGAGGTGATATTTCTGCGTGACGACTATTGCGCTCTTGACTTCAAAAATGTCGCGGGCGCGGTACATCGACTCATATGTCGAAAAGCCTGCATGGTCGAGGAACACATCGTCGGGGTCGACGCCTCTGCCGACGGCGTATTGCTTCATATGGTTGACTTCATCGTATGAATCTCTGCCGTGGTCGCCGCTCGCGAGTATCTTTTTGCCCGCGCCGGACTGATACAAATCAACGCCCGTGCTCATCCTGTCCTCGAGCATATGGCTCAGCGTGCCGTTGGAGTTGACCTTTGCGCCGAGCACCAATACGCAGTCCGCCCCGCGTCCAGCCGCCTCGTCCGCGCTGATTATATACTTGCTCGCGCTGAGCATCACAACGGCGTTTATCACGCACGGAGTCAGCACCGCGAGCGCAAGAAGCACGCAGAGGACGGAAATTATTATCTTTTTCTTTGAACGCGTCTTTTTCATGGCGGTTCTCCTGATTTGAGTTGTGGTGTGGGGTTGGGGTAGTTTAATATTGCGCAAACTGAACTTTTGATTTTGCCGACTGCTTGCCTTTGCAAAGTTAAAGCACGCGACGCGGCAGCCTTTATAATCAAGCTTATAATAGCCGTGCAGCAGCAGTAATAGCTAATTGATGAGAGCGAGGGAACGGCTTGCAAAGCAAGCCGCACGAGCCCGTACTGTTTGAGCGAAGCGAGTTTACGGGCGAATGTGCCGAGCAACTAATTGAGAGCCGCGAGCTATGTACTGCGGCGCGGCGTTCGCGGGGTCTCGGGGCGCAGCCCTGAGTTTGCTTTTCTTTTGCAGGCGTTTTCTTTTTCAAATAAAAAGAAAATGCCGAAACGCGGAATGTATATATCATTTGATTATGGCGCGTAGCGAAGGTAAAAGCCAATTACCAACAAACCACAACTGCTATGGCTCTGTATCGGCTGCGCCGATAACGGACAGCCGCGAGGGCTGTCCCTACGGAGTGCGCGTCAATAAAACTGTGCAGATTTCGCAGGCAGATAGTATCTGCCCATATCCCGTGCTTTTTCACTACTCACTTTTAGTTATTACTTTGAGCGCCAGCGAAACGACCTCTCAGCCTCGGCTTACGCCGAACCAGCGCCCCTTGCAGGGGCGCCTAATAGACTCCTCCACAACTCCCAATTTGCCAATTCATCCCTCAATCAGCTTTTCAATCGCCTTTTCAAATTCCTCGTTCTGCTCCGGGCGGCGCTTCTGCGGACCTTTTATTCTGCCGCCAGCCATGCGGATCTTCTTCGTCTCGTAGCGTGAATTTAGAAGCGCGTCGATGTTGTCGGGGGTGTATATCAGCCCGTTCTGATTGAGCGCGCTCGCTCCGCGGGCGAGGCACATCGCCGCGAGCCCGTAGTCCTGCGTGACTACAATGTCTCCGCGTTCAAGCAGGTTTACTATCTTGAAGTCGACGCTGTCAGCGCCCTTTGATACCGTCACGGTCTTTGCGCCCTCGCGCTCGAATATGTGCGATGTGTCGCAGAGAATGAGACATTCGATCCCGTGCCGCTTTGCCGATTTTATGCATATGTCAACCACCGGACAGCCGTCCGCGTCTATCAGTATTTTCATTTTGTCGCCTCCCGGGATTGTTTTTTTTGCTGTTTTATGATACTATGAAACAGTATACAACACTATTATACACTTGAAAAGAGGTGCCGCGATGTTCTGTACAAAATGCGGAGCTGTTGTTGACGAGAAAACCGGCGTCTGCCCGAACTGCGGCGCGTGCGAGCGCGCTGAAGAGAAGACGGAGAAGCCCGATGTCAAGAAGACGCTTCATCTCGGAAAAGCGACAAAGACCGCAAAGAGCTATGCCGTAATATTCTCGGCGTTCATGGTGTTCCCGGCGATGATCTGCACCGTCGTCAATATCCTGAACCCCGGCGATAAATTCTGGGCGGGCTATGTCCTCGGCGCTATCGCCGTAGCATGGGTGTTCCTTGTCCTGCCCGTTCTGCGCGTGACTCCCGCGCCTGTGACTGCGGGCATCTGCTTCGTCGTGCTCGCGCTCTATCTTCTTTATATCGCAAAAATGCAGGGCGTTATCAGCTGGTATTACAGCTACGCCGTGCCGATCTGCGCCGTGATATGCGGCATGGTCGCGCTGACTACCGGACTGATATCCAAAAAGATAGCCACGGGCATACATATCCCCGCACTGCTCTCTGCCGAAGTCGGAGCGTTCCTTATATTTATTGAGATCCTCTGCGATCTCAACGCGCGCGGTCATATCGAGCTGCGCTGGTCGCTGATAACAATGTGCGTTTTCGTGTCGATATCCGTCATCTGCGAAGCGGTCGCGTATGTTGTCCGCCTTAACGCGAAAAAATGAGCAAAAAAAGAAAGAACTGTATCGAAATACAGTTCTTTCTTTCAGAAAGGTGATCTCAGCCGAGAAGCTCTTCGTAAGACATACCGAGAACTTCCGAGATAGCCTTGAGCTCAAAATCGGTAACATAGCGAAGCTGACCTTCGAGCTTGGAAAGACCCGATGCGTTGAGGTCGATGCCCTTGATCTGGAGCTGAGTCAGCAGATCCTTCTGCTTCATACCCATGCTCTTTCTCTTCTGCTCGATCTTTGCTCCGACAATGTTTCTGTCTCCGAGCGCCTGCTTTCTGATTCTCATAACTCCTACCTCCTATATTCTTCCGCCTACAATTTAGGCGGGCAATAGTAAAATCCGGCGGAATTTTGTCCGCTCGGGCTTTCACTGGCTTTATTATATCATACGAAAAATTACAATGCAAGAGTTTTTCTTCAGGAATTATAATTTATTTACAAATTGATTGAGAATTGCCACATTCCGAAAAAATTAATGATAAAAGACAATAATTTGATAAAAAATGTTGATTTGCTGTGAAAAATCGGGGCGTTTTCAGAAAAAATAAGGATAAGCACGATTTAAAAGCGCGATTCCGAAAGGGATTTGCGCCGGAAAATATAAAAGTTTATTTACTGTTTATAAACGATAAAACGAAAGGACTCTTTCTCATGGATTCACTCAACTCGTTAAAGGGAAGAAATCTGACGATGCTCGTCGATTTCTACGAAATGACGATGGCAAACGGCTATCTCAAAAACGGCATGGGGGACACTGTCGCCTATTTCGACATGTTCTTCCGCAAAGTGCCCGACGGCGGCGGATATGTTATCATGGCGGGCGTCGAGCAGCTCTGCGAATATCTCAAGGGACTCAAGTTCACGCCCGAGGATATCGAATATCTTCGCGGCAGGGGATTCTCTGAAGAATTTCTCGATTATCTTGCCGATTTCAAATTCAGCTGCGATGTTTATGCTGTCCCGGAAGGCACTCCGATATTCCCCGGCGAGCCGATAGTTACCGTCAAAGGACCGATAATGCAGGCTCAGTTCGTGGAGACGATGGTGCTTCTGTGCATCAATCATCAGAGCCTTATCGCCACCAAGGCAAACAGAATAGTCCGCGCCGCGCAGGGCAGACCGATAATGGAGTTCGGCTCACGCCGCGCTCAGGGCTTTGATGCCGCTATTTACGGCGCCCGTGCAGCATATATCGGCGGATGCGCCGGAACTGCCTGCGCCGTTTCGGATATAATGTTCGGCGTGCCCGCGCTCGGCACCATGGCACACAGCTGGGTTCAGCTTTTTGATACCGAGCTCGAGGCGTTCTGCGCCTATGCCAGGGAGTATCCGGACAACTGTGTCCTGCTCGTCGATACCTATAATGCACTCAAATCCGGCGTGCCCAACGCTATCGAAGCGTTCAAACGTGAGCTTCTGCCCAGAGGCTACAGACCCAAGGGCATCAGATTCGACAGCGGCGATATCGCATACCTTTCACGCAAGGCGCGCAAAATGCTCGACGAAGCGGGCTTTGAGGACTGCACGATAGTTGCCTCCAACTCGCTCGACGAGTATCTCATCAGAGATATGATCGGTCAGGGCGCAAAGGTCGACTCCTTCGGCGTCGGCGAGAGACTCATAACTTCATCTTCAAGCCCCGTCCTCGGCGGAGTGTACAAGCTCTGCGCCGTTGAGAAGGACGGCAAGATCTGCCCGAGAATAAAGATAAGCGACAACGTCGCCAAAATATCTACTCCCTGCTTTAAAAAGCCGTGGAGACTCTTCGACCGCGAGACCGGCAAGGCTATCGCCGACCTCGTGACCCTCAACAACGAAGTCGTCGACGATACAAAGCCCTATGAACTCTTCGACCCCGACTTCACATGGAAGAGAAAGATAGTCGAAAACTATGTCGCAAAGCCGCTGACCGTCCAGCTCTTCAAAGATGGCGAGTGCGTCTACGAATGCCCGCCGCTTGACGAAGTGAAGAAGCACTGCGCCGAGCAGATCGACACCCTCTGGGACGAGGTGCTGAGATTCGACAATCCGCATAACTATTATGTCGACCTCTCGCAGAAACTCTGGGACGAGAAGCAGCGTCTGCTCGCGGAGCACGGAAAGAAGGACGAACAGTGAGCAGAGGATATAAGATATTGACCGCGCTGCTTTCGCTCGCCGCAACGGCAATTACCGGAGTGATAATGTTCGGAAAGCTCAAAGAATAATATACATTATATAGTGCCGGCAGCAATCTTTGTGCTCTGCCGGCACTTATCTTGTATATGCAGCTCGAAACGCCCGGATAAGTGTAAAAGAAGTTGATAAAAAGGGCAAAAAAGTTGGAAAAAGGTGTTGACAAAAGGAGCTGAGAGTGGTAATATAGTCGAGCACTTGAGGGACGGGACAGCGCGAGAGCGCAGGACGTTCAGAAATGAGAGTGCCGAGTACCTTGAAAATTAAACAACGAAAGAAACAAGGAACCCTGAGATTCGCGTCCTAGAGACGCAAAAAGTAATTCCGGGAAACGAAAGTTTCTTGGTAAAAAAGAGCAGAACAAGCTCTGAAATTGATTGTAGCCGCTTAAGCGGATATGATACAAATTTTAGAGAGTTTGATCCTGGCTCAGGATGAACGCTGGCGGCGTGCCTAACACATGCAAGTCGA
>DKDF01000065.1 GCA_002451755.1 Ruminococcaceae bacterium UBA6855 | reverse complement strand
GCAAAGCCCGCGCAGAAAGCTGCTCCCGCAAAGGATGCAAAGCCCGCCGCAAAGACCGAGAAACCCGCCGCAAAGGCGCAGAATCAGGCGGCGAAGCCGGCAGAGGACAGACCCAAAAAGAAGAATGACAACAAGCCGATGCAGTCGCGCACAAAGGGCGAGCGCAGAACCGTTGACACGAGAGCCGGCAATGTCGAGCTCGACAAGTACAACGAGCGCTATGAGAATATAGCCCCCGCCAACAACGGCATGCAGAGCGACAGATCGGTTCATAAGCAGAAGCTCAAGCAGCGCTCCACGCAGTACCGCAAGCAGGGTATGCGTTCCTCGCGCCGCGAGACCGAGGCTCAGCGCCTTGCCCGTATAGCGGCAGAGCGCGCGAAGAAGCCGCAGATAGTCGTAAAAATACCCGATGAGATAGTTGTCTCCGACCTCGCCGCCATGCTCAAAATGACTGCGGCTGAAGTCGTCAAGAAGCTGTTCTCACTCGGCGTTATGGCGACTGTCAACCAGGTTATCGACTACGACACCGCCGCGATAGTCGCAACCGAGCTCGGTGCAAAGGCTGAAAAGGAAGTCGTTGTCACTATAGAGGACAGAATAATCGACGATTCCGACGACTCCGCGGAGGATCTTTCTCCGAGAGATCCGGTCGTCGTTGTCATGGGTCACGTTGACCACGGCAAGACCTCGCTTCTCGATGCCATACGCCACACCGATGTCACCGCAACAGAGGCGGGCGGCATCACCCAGCACATCGGTGCATACAGAGTTGACCTCAACGGTCAGAAGATAACTTTCCTCGATACTCCCGGCCATGCGGCGTTCACCTCGATGAGAGCGCGCGGCGCACAGGCTACGGATATCGCAGTTCTCGTTGTCGCGGCGGATGACGGAATCATGCCGCAGACCATCGAGGCTATCAACCACGCAAAGGCAGCCGGAGTTGACATAATCGTCGCTATAAACAAGATGGATAAACCCGGCGTGACCACCGACCGCATCATGCAGCAGCTGACCGAATATGACCTCATTCCCGAGGAGTGGGGCGGCGACACGATATGCGTGCCCGTTTCGGCGGTTACAAAGATGAATATAGATAAGCTTCTCGAGGCAATACTTCTTGTTGCCGAGATGAAGGAGCTCAAGGCGAACCCGAACCGCGCGGCAAAGGGTATAGTTATAGAGGCTCGCCTCGACAAGAACAGAGGTCCCATAGCTACCCTCCTTGTCCAGAACGGTACGCTCCATTCCGGCGATATTATCGTTGCCGGTACGTCCGTCGGACGCGTCAGAGTCATGGTTGACGACAAGGGCAGAAAGGTCAACGAGGCGGGTCCGTCCGTCCCCGTTGAGATAATGGGTCTTGCGGAGGCTCCGCAGGCGGGCGACGCATTCGACGCAGTCAGCGACGAGCGCCTTGCAAGAGAGCTTGTTGAGCAGAGAAAGCAGAAGCAGAAAGAGGAACAGTTCAAGTCCTTTGAAAAAGTTACTCTCGAGAACCTCTTCTCGTCCCTCAAGGAGGGCGAGCTCAAAGAACTCAACATCATCGTCAAAGCGGATGTCCAGGGCTCGGTCGAGGCTGTTAAGCAGAGCCTTGAAAAGCTCTCGAACGAGGAAGTCAGAGTTAAAATTATCCACGGCGGTGTCGGCGCCATCAACGAGTCCGATGTCATGCTTGCAAATGCATCGAACGCGATAATCGTCGGCTTCAATGTCAGACCCGATCCGGTTGCGGCGCAGAACGCCGAGCGCGACGGAGTTGACATCCGCTGCTACAGAATAATCTATGACTGCATCGACGAGATCCAGGCGGCTATCAAGGGCATGCTCGCTCCGAAGTTCCGCGAGGTTCAGCAGGGCAGAGCGGAAGTCCGCCAGATAGTTAAGATTTCCTCCGTCGGCAACATCGCCGGCTGCTATGTCCTCAGCGGCAAGGTCACAAGAAACTCGAAGATTCGCGTGGTGCGCGATGGAGTCGTCATCACCGAGGACGAGATTTCTTCTCTGCGCCGTTTTAAGGACGATGTCAAGGAGGTCGCGCAGAACTTTGAGTGCGGCATAGGACTTGCAAAGTTCAACGATATTAAGGAGGGCGATATCTTCGAGGCATTCACCATCGAGGAGTATCGCGACTGATATGGCAGGATACAGAATTGACAGAATATCCGAGGATATAAAAAGAGAGATAGTTGCCGTCATGCGCGAGCTCAAGGATCCGCGCGTGCAGGGCAAGCTGCTCACCGTCGTCAAGGTCGAGGTCAGCTCCGACGCTTCGTTTGCCAAGGTTTTCGTAAGCTCGATGAGCGGCATCGACGACGCAAAAACAGCCGTCAAGGGACTTGACAGCGCCATGGGCTATATCCGCCGCGAGGTCGGGCACAGATTAGGTCTGCGCAAGACCCCGGAGCTCAAGTTCGTCGCCGACGACTCGATAGAACACGGCATGAATATTGCCCGTATGCTCGATGATCTGAAGGAAGATGAAGATGCGAATTGACATTGCCCGCGCGGCAGAGTTGCTGCGCGAAAACGATGATATACTCGTGCTGTGCCACGCCCATCCGGACGGCGACACGCTCGGCTGCGGCTATGCGCTGATGCATATGCTGCAGTCGCTCGGCAAACGCTGCCGACTCGAATGTGCGGATGAAATAGCCCCGAAATACAGCTTTATGGCGGAGGGACTTGAAAATTTCGGCGACTTTGAGCCGAAGTTCATAACCGCAGTCGATGTGGCGGATATAAAGCTGCTCTCCGACGAATCGGCGGAGAAGTACAGCGGCAGAGTCGACCTTTGTATCGATCACCACGGCTCGAACACCGAATACGCGAAGGAATTCTGCGTCGACTCTACCGCTGCGGCGTGCGCGGAGATACTCTGCCCGCTCGCCGACGAGCTCGGAGTCGAGATAACCCCCGCGATAGCGAACTGTTTATATACCGGCATTTCAACGGATACGGGCTGCTTCAAATTCTCGAACACAACTGCCCGCACGCATATTTTGGCAGCGAGGCTCATGGAGTGCGGCGCGGAGATATCAGAGATAAACCGTGTGTTCTTCGAGACGAAGAGCCTGAGCTATGTTCAGCTCGAACGCCTTGCGCTCGATTCGCTGAAGATGTATTTCGACGGCCGCTGTGCGGTGATTACGATAACGCAGGATATGTTCGCAAAGAGCGGAGCGGATGACAGCGAGACCGACGCCATCCCCGGGCTTTCGCGTCAGATAGAGGGCGTGGAAGCGGGAATCACCCTCAAAGAGGGCAAGGACGGCACATTCAAGATTTCCGTCCGTACTCACGCACCGATAGACGCCTCGGCGATATGCAAGGCACTCGGCGGCGGCGGACATGTCAGAGCCGCGGGCTGCCGCATCAGAGGCAGCCGCGACGAAGCGGAAAAGCTTGTACTTGAGCAGGTCGAGAAAGCTTTCAGCGTAAATGAATAAAAAATGCCGGCTGTTTGATACAGCCGGATTTTTTACTTTTCGATATCAAGTTTTGCCTTTGCGAGCGACACTTCCCACGGGTCGTGGGTGATGAGTATAACGGGCTTTGCTTTTGCGAAGTTCTCGACAAGCTTCACTATCCGCCCGCGCAGCTCGGTGTCCAGCCCTTTGAACGGCTCGTCGAGCAGGAGAATGTCCGCGTCGAACGCCAGCGCACGCGCCAACGCCACCCTGCGGCACATTCCGCCGCTGAGCTCGGCGGGCTTTTTGTTCAATGCATCGGAAAGCTCAACTTTTTCGAGCATCTCTTTTGCTCGTTCCTTTGAACACACGGCGGCAACATTGTCGAGCGCGCTCAGCCACGGGAGCAGGCGGTCATTCTGAAAAACAACAGCTGCCTTTTTGCCCTCGAGCCCGGAAATATTGCCGGAATCCGGTTGTTCGAGCCCTAAAATTATGCGCATCAGCGTCGTCTTTCCGCTTCCCGATGCGCCGCATATCGCGAAAATCCCGCTGTCGGGAATCTTTGCGCTTATGTTATCGAGCACCGAAACGCCGTCAAACGATTTCGAGATGTTTTGAAGCTCTATCATTTCTCCCACCCCGCAGTCTTTTTGAGTATCAGGCGCAAAACGAATTCGAGCGCAACGCTCAACAGAATAACAACTAGCGTCACCGCGAAGAGCGTCGGAGTCTCGAGATATATCTTTGAATAATACAGCTCACTGCCGAGTGCGTGCTTCGGCAGGCTAAGCACCTCTGCCGCGACTCCGGCTTTCCATGAGAGACCGAGCGCTGTTGAGCATCCGGCGAAGAAATACGGGCGGACGCTCGGAAGATATATCTTTTTGAGCATATCTTTTTTAGAAAAGCGGAATATGTGTGCCATTTCAATTAAATCGCGGTCGCACTCTGCTATTCCGCGGCTCACATTGCCCCAAAGTATCGGCAGAACCATGAGAAAGGCTATGAAAACAGCCACGTTGTCCCGCTTTATCCACACGAGGGCGAGGATAATGAATGAGGCAACAGGCGTTGAGCGCACGACGGTCAGCAGCGGCGTGAACAGCTCATAGAGCACGCGCGACATGGCGGTCAGCACGCCGAGTATTGACCCCGCGGCTATGCCGAGAGCGCAGCCTGCAATGATTCTGAGTAACGATTGCAGCACGGCGAGCCAGAAGCTGCCCTTGAGTGCAAGCTCCCAAAGGCGTGCGAGCGTCACGGCAGGGGAGGGGAGCAGCAGCTCCGACCCGACGGCGCGCGACGCTATGAACCATATAAATATCCAGAAGAGCGCCGCCGCGATTTTTAAGACCGCGGTCGGCACTTTTTGTGTTTTTTTATTTGCCTGTGTAGTAGAGATCATCACCGGGCATTGCTCCTCCGACTGATGTGGGGTCTGCTTTGAAGAGAACATCAAAGTTCGCCTTTGCGGTCTTTATCATCTCGTCGCCGGTCATATAGACGATGTTGCAGTTGGGCAGAGCCTTTGCGGCGATCTGCGCGTTGGGGACTATGCCCGCGTCGGCTATCATCTGTGCCGCCTTTTCGGTGTTGCCGTTGACGAAGTCGACGGATTCTTTATATGCCGCGAGGAAAGCCTTGACGGCGTTGGGGTGAGCCTCGAGGAACTCGGTGCGGACTATCAGGCAGCCCTGCGCGAGCGAGGTCTTTTCGCCCTTTGCGGCGGTTGCCTTCTCCCATTCTTCTGTAAGGTCGAGCGCCTTGCGAACGGAGCTGTTTTTCGCCATGACGGTCGTGACATTGGGCTCGGGGAGCATCGCAATGTCGATTTTGCCGGTCGCCATGAGCGTTGCAAGCTCGGCGTGGTCGGTGTAGTAGGTTATCTCAACATCCTTTTTCGGGTCGATGCCGTTTGCTTCGAGGATGTAGTTGAGGACATATTCGGGCGTTGCGCTCTGTCCGGTCGCGCCTATCTTTTTGCCCTTGAGGTCGGCGACGCTCTTGATGCTCTCACCGTTTTCGAGAATCGAAAGCACGCCGAGGGTGTTGACTGCTATCATCTTCACCTTTCCGCCGGTCTTTTTGTATATCGCGGCGGCGAGGTTCAGCGGGCAGGCGGCGATATCAGCTTCGCCTTTGATTATGAGGGGCGCTATCTCGGTCGCGGCGGTGGCTATCGAGATATTGTACTGCGCGTTTTTGTCGCTGATGAGCTTAGCCATGCCCATGCCCGTCGGTCCCTTGAGGGTCGTGATATTTATCGGCGTTGTGTCCGCCGGAACGGTCTCTTCCGTGGTCGCTGCGCTGTCGTCGGTCTTTCCGGTGCATGCCGCGAAGCTGAAAACCATCGCGAGGCACAGCAGCAGGGAAAGAATCTTTGTGAATTTTTTCATTGTGCATTGCTCCTTCGAATTTATATATATCTGAAACCGGGCTTCGCGCCGCCGCCGGAAGCTGCGCTTCCGGCGCACGCCCTGCGGGCGCGCCGGAGCCGCTTCGCGGCTCGGCGGCGCTTAACCCCGATCCTTGACCGTGATAAAAATTTTCTTGCCTTCGCGGCGTATGTCGCCGTTTGTCTCGAGGCTGTCCAGTGCGCGGTAGAGCGACGCGCGCCCGACATCGAGCCTGCGCGCAAGCTCCGCGCAGCTCTGAATGTCAACCTCGCCGTTCTGCTCGCGCTCGAGCAGATAAGAGAGCAGCTTGCTCGCACTGTCTCCGGCGGTCAGAGCCTCGATTCTGCGCGTCAGAAAGCGTATCCGCGCCGAAAGATAGGCGGCAAACCCGATTGCGGCTCCCGGCTCGCTTTCGATAAGCTCCGCTATCGCGTCTTTTTCAAAAAATACCGCGCTGCATTCGACCCGAGCCGTAACGGTCGTCGCCGGGGACGGCTCGTCAGAGAAGAGAGTCACCGCGCCGAAAATGTCGCCGGGCACGAGCGTGTTTATGACCGCGCGCCCTTTGTTGACTGCGGCGCTGCCAGTGATTATCATGCCCATTATGCGCCCGCCGCGCGATGGCGAGAGAATCTCGTCGCCCCTGCGAAAGGTCTGAATGTCCGCATCTTCAACGAGCCGTTCGAGCCTGTCCTCGCCGACGCTTTGGAATATCCTGTTGTTTTTGAGCATCGAAGAACATTCACGCGCCGTCATTGAATCACCTTTAACTGTATCATATGAAACAGTTTTATTATAATTGCAACTGCCCGCTCTGTCAATAGTATTGGCAGTTTTATTGCCTTGAAAAAGGCGGATTTTAATGCTATACTTTCCGTGGAAAGAAAAACGGAGGCAAAATAATGGCAAGTAACTTTTTTGCAATGATATCGAGGCTCAAATATATCGACCGCTGGGCGCTTATGCGCAACACCCATGAGGAAAACCTGAGCGAGCACTGCATGGAGACCGCGTGCATCGCCCATGCGCTGGCGGTCATCGGCAACAGACGCTTCGGCAAGTATTACAACGCCGAGCGCGCCGCCCTGCTCGGACTCTATCATGACGCGCCCGAGACGCTGACCGGCGATATGCCCACGCCCGTCAAATATTACAGCCCGCATATCCGCGAGGCATATGCGCAGGTGGAGCAGAGCGCGTGCGAGCACCTTGTTTCAATGCTCCCCGAGGATCTTCGCGCCGATTTTGCGCCGTTCTTTTTCAAAGACGAAACCGACGAAGAGCTTTGGAAACTGGTCAAGGCTGCGGACAAAATATGCGCCTATATAAAATGTATAGAGGAGAAGAAGGCGGGCAACACCGAATTCGACCGCGCAGCCGAATCGACGCTTGAATCGATAAGTGCATTGGATATTCCGGAGGCGGAGGAGTTCATGAAAGAATTTCTGGACGGCTACCGTCTGACGCTTGATGAAATAAAAGAATAATCAGCGAAGCATTTTCCACAAATGAATCTTGACTTTTTTGTAACATTCTGCCAAACAATTGTAAATTTACCGTAAATCTTGACTATGAACGCCCTCTTTGATATAATATCCGAAGAAACGCCGTGTAAAAGAGAAGTGCGCGGTGTTTAAAAAACCAGATAGAACTTTCTTAGGAGGAAAGAAAATGAAGAGAATTTTAGCACTGCTTCTTGTCTTTGCTACCATCTTCGCTTTTGCGGCCTGCAAGAAGACCGACAAAGACGATAACGGCACAACGACCGGCGGCAGCAAGGATGCGGTTGTGGACGTCAGTGCAGACGGCACTTCCGACGGCTCCGAGTCTGAGTCCTCGTCTGACGGCACCGTTGCCGGCACCAAGGCTTCGACCACGGGCACAAAGAGAAACCCCGGCAAGAAGAGCAATGTCGGCACCAACACTGTCGTCAAGCCCAGCCACGACCCCACAGTCAGACCCACAAAGCATAAGTATGTTATCACTGTTCAGAAGGGCAGCAACGGCATGGCTGAGATAGTCACCGTCGACGGCACTTCTTACAACCTCAAGAACTCCAACGATGTCGCGGCTCTCAAGAAGAGAATCTCCGACGAGAGCGAGAACGACCTTCTCGGTCAGCTCTATGATGTCGACGCGACTATCGCTGCTCAGCTCGGTCTGAGCGCGCTCGATGACGGCGCTCTGCTTTCTTACAAGTATGATCCCGAGGGCGAGTTCTTCTATGTTGACGATATCAACTCCTGGCAGCAGCAGTTCGGTTTCAACCCGCTGTACGATTTCGCGGCAGGCTTTACCGTAATGTACTATGACACTGTCAGAATCTATTTCGACTATCAGAACCGCGGCTATATGCTCCAGCTCTGGAAGGGTCAGTACGGTCTCATGTTTGTAGGCTGTGAGATCGGCTTCTATGAGAAGGACGACAAGAAGCCCACTTCCACCAGCGCTGCACTCAACCACTATGAGTGCGCAACCGATCACCTTCTTCCCATGGAGATGGTCTGCTACCGTATGGATTCCACCGGAACACTCAATCCGCTCTTCAAGCGTAAGTATGAGCGTCATTGGTGGTCGACCGGCTTCGTTCCGGGTGTTCTCAAGAACTTCCGCGACCGTTCCGAAATTGTTATGGAAGCAAGAGTTACCTTTGATACTCCCGAGATGGCTCAGATCGTCGGCGATACCTTCAAGGCTAACAAGTTCAAGGAGATCGAGCCCTCTCAGCACAACATTTATAACCCCGACACTTACTATGTAAACGGCTGTGATGTTGTCTTCACCTGGAGAAAGATCCAGAGCAAGAAGGATGTTATAATCCTCAAGCCCACCACCACGACCACTACCGCTCCCTCGACTCAGGCTCCGGCTACCGAGTCCACAGGCGCATAAAACAAGGTCGTTACAAAAAATATCATTGCTCTTAATGATGATTTTAAAATAATTACAAATTGTTAAAAATCAGTTAACACGCTTGACAAATGCGGAAAGCGTGATATAATCTGAAAGTGTAATGATATTTCTTCAATTTCATTGCCAATTAAGTCTTAACGGACTTAAAAATTTATTAAAATCAGAAAGGGTTGTAGAAAAATGAAGAAAATCGTAAGTCTTCTCCTGGCTCTCGTCATGGTTCTCTCCCTCGGCGTTGCAGCTTTCGCTGTTGATGCAGAGGATGCTAACACCACCACGACTGAAGAAGCCGCCACTCCCACCGTCACTGTTGACGAGATCCTTGCTTGGGTCAAGGACACCATCCTTCCCTCGATCAATCTTGATCTCATGAAGGAAGTCATCAAGCAGACCAAGGCTACCATCGACAGCATCGTCGATATCCTCGCTCCTATCTTTGATAGCAGCAAGAATCCTAACCTTCCGTCTTCTGTTGCTGAGATTCCCGCAGCTATGATGAACGCTTTCATCGATCTCCTTGCTAAGGCATTCAAGACCGACAGAGAGACCATCATCAACAAGCTCCTCGAGATCCCGCTGGTCAAGAAGATCATGAGCTGGTACGGCTATAAGCCCGCTACCACCACTGAGGCTCCTGCAACTTCTGCTCCCGCAACCGAGGCTCCCGCTGAGACGAAGGTTCCCGACACCGGCGCTGCTGCTGCTGTTGCTGCTGTTGCTTCTCTCTCCGTCGCTGCTGCTGCTGCTTTCGTTTCCAAGAAGAAGGCTGCTTAACAGTTCGGTAATTGAACAAATGAAAGTCCGGACGGTCTTTGACCGCCCGGATTTTTTATGCTTTCGCGGATTTCACATTGCAGGAGCGGCACAAGCTGTACAAAAAGCGCGCCGTCAACAGGCTCCCCTGCAGGGGAGCTGTCTCGATGTAATAGAAAAAATATATGCGGTCGGGCGGATATCATCTGCCGCGAGTTTTGCACAAGCTATTGATTAGGGGGCGGCGACTCGACGACCCTATGCCGCCGTCGGCGGCACGAAAACAATAGACTCGTAAACCACATTACCGCTGACTGTCAAAAAAATCCCCAAGGGCGGTTTAGGCAGAATTCAGCAAAAAACCGGACGATTAATGCTCTCTGCTGGTAAGACAGTAAAATCAAAATTCTTGGAACAGGCATGATTTCGGTCATGCCTGTTCCGCTTTTAGCAGCTCATCCA
>DKDF01000006.1:697-3128 GCA_002451755.1 Ruminococcaceae bacterium UBA6855 | reverse complement strand
CTACTCTATAATACAAGGAAGAAATACAATGAAAAAGATAATCGCACTTGTACTCGCACTTATGCTCACAGTTACTTGCTTCGCCGCCTGCGGTAAGACTGACGGAGACGCAAAAAAGAAATACACCGTCGGCATCTGCAACTATGTCGATGACGCTTCTCTCAATCAGATAGTCGATAACATCAAAAAGCAGCTCGCTTCCGTCGCCGCCGAAAAGGGCGTCGAGATCGAAGTCAAATACGACAACTGCAACGGCGACTCAGTTGTTATGAACCAGATAATCTCGAACTTCATCGTTGACAAGGTCGATCTTATGGTCGGCGTCGCGACCCCCGTCGCAATCGCCATGCAGGCGGCAGTCGAGACCGAGAACAGCAATATCCCGGTCGTGTTCTCCGCAGTCAGCGATCCTGTCGGCGCAAAGCTCGTTGATTCTCTTGACGCACCCGGCGGTCAGATAACCGGAACCTCCGACTATCTCAACACCAATGCTATAATGGATCTCATGCTCCTCAAGGATCCCGACATGAAGAAGGTCGGTCTGCTCTACGATGTCGGTCAGGATTCCTCGACCCAGGCTATAAAGGACGCAAAGGCTTATCTCCAGTCCAAGGGCGTTGAAGTTATCGAGCGCACCGGCACCACTGTTGACGAAGTAACCCTCGCCGCAAAAGCACTCGTTTCCGACGGCGTTCAGGCAGTGTTCACTCCCACCGACAACACCATAATGAAGTCCGAGCTCTCCATATATGAGATTTTCGCAGACGCAAAGATTCCGCACTACACAGGCGCTGATTCCTTCGCCCTCAACGGAGCTTTCCTCGGCTACGGCGTTGACTATGCAAAGCTCGGAGTTGAGACCGCAAATATGATAATCGATATCATGATAAACGGCAAAGACCCCGCAACCACCCCCGTTCTCATGTTCGATAACGGCACCGCAACAATAAACACCGAAATCTGCGCAAAGCTCGGCTATAACTTCGACGAAGTCTCGAAGCTCTTCGCTCCCAAGTGCACCGAAGTCAAGAGTATCACCACCGCCGAGAGCTTCGACGATGTAAAATAAGATTTAATCAGTCCCCGGGGAGCATCGCTTCCCGGGCGGCTCAATAAAGCAGGAAAGAGGAAACACAATGTCTTTGGATTCGATATTTTCACTCGGCCAGTCGGCGCTCGAGCTGGGACTCATAACCTCGCTCACCGTGCTCGCACTGTTCCTGAGCTATTCGATGCTCAACGTCTGCGATCTTTCGACCGACGGCTGCTTTACGCTCGGCGCAACGGTCGGCGCGGTGGTCGCGATAGCGGGTCATCCGTATCTGTCGATAGCCGCGGCAATGGCGGCGGGAATAGCCTCAGGCTTCATAACGGCGATACTCCAGACGAAAATGGGCATCAACAGCCTGCTCGCCGGAATAATCGTAAATACGGGGCTCTATTCAATAAATATCGCGGTCATGAGCGGCTCGTCGATACTCAATATGAATAAAACGGACACTGTGTTCACCAAAATGGCGGCGCTTCTCAAGGGCACTCCCGTGGCGAGACAGTCAAAGCTCTTCGTGGCGATAATCGCCGTCGCGGCGGTCGCTGTTATACTCGGACTTTTCCTGAAAACCCGCCTCGGACTCGCAATAAGAGCGACGGGCGACAACCCCGACATGGTTCGCTCCTCGTCCGTCAATCCGGCGTTTACTACAATAATCGGACTCTGCGTCGCGAACTCTTTCACTGCGCTGTCGGGCTGCCTGCTCGCCCAGTCGCAGAGGTCGGTCAACATTGATATCGGAACCGGCATGGTGACCATTGCCCTCGCGTCTCTGCTTATCGGCGGCGTGTTCCTCGGCAGAAAGAAGATGCCGCTGAGGATATTCGGCATGGTGCTCGGCGCGTTCATATTCAGACTCATTTATACAATCGCCCTGCGCTTCGATATGCCGGCATTCATGCTCAAATTCGTCTCGTCCGTGATAGTTATCGCGGCGATAGCAACACCCTATTTCAAAAAGCAGCTCCCGCTTTTAAAGCGCAGAATTCAGACCCGTTCGGGAAGGAGGAAAGCAGATGCTTGAAATATCACACATCTCAAAAACTTTCAATCCCGGCACGGCGAACGCCAAAAAGGCGATAGACGATCTTTCGCTGAGCGTTGCCGAGGGTGATTTCATAACGGTCATCGGCGCGAACGGCGCAGGCAAGTCAACGCTTTTCAACGCCATCGCCGGCAGCTTTATAACCGATTCAGGCAGCATCTCGCTCGACGGAAAAGACATCACTCTCATGCCCGAGCACAAGCGCGCCAAGAGCATCGGCAGACTTTTTCAGGATCCGATGCGCGGCACCGCGCCCGGCATGACGATAGAAGAAAATTTAGCTCTCGCCGCAGGTCACGGCGGTTGGCTGAGCCGCGTCTCGAAGAGCGACAAGA
>DKDF01000006.1:0-603 GCA_002451755.1 Ruminococcaceae bacterium UBA6855 | reverse complement strand
CGGTCTGCTCTCCGGCGGTCAGAGACAGGCTCTGACGCTCATGATGGCTACCTTCAATCCGCCGAAGCTTCTGCTTCTCGATGAGCACACAGCGGCGCTCGACCCCGCAACGGCGGAAAAAGTTCTCGCGCTCACAAAGAGCATCGTCAGCGAGAATAATCTCACCTGCCTTATGATAACGCACAATATGCAGTCGGCTCTCGAACTCGGGAACCGCACGATAATGATGCACGGCGGAAATATAATTTTCGACGCCGAGGGGGAGGAGAGGTCAAAGCTCACCGTTCAGGATCTGCTCGACAAATTCAAAGAGAACGCGGGCAAAGAGCTCGATAACGACCGTATGCTTCTCGTGTAATAAAAAATCGACCCGTCCGGTTATCCCAGACGGGTCTTTTTGTCGGAATATAATAAAACTCCCGAACGCATAGCATCCGGGAGTGTGGAGCAGGTGAGGGGAATCGAACCCCCGTGTTCAGCTTGGGAAGCTGACATTCTGCCATTGAACTACACCTGCATTGCTTTGATATAATAGCACAGTGTGTTTGAAAAATCAATATCTGCATAAAATAAAATCCCGTCGTGCCTACCGCTTTTTCGCCG
>DKDF01000054.1 GCA_002451755.1 Ruminococcaceae bacterium UBA6855 | reverse complement strand
GATGTTGCCGGGATTGATGCGTATTTTATCAACGCCCGCAGAGATGCTTTCGAGCGCGAGTCTGTAATCAAAATGTATATCCGCGACTATCGGCACTTTTATTGCCTCTTTGAGAGCCGGGATAAGCTTCACCGCATCCATATCGGGTATTGCGGCGCGGATTATCTGGCATCCGGCTTTTTCGAGAGCCTTCGCCTGCTTCACGCTGCCCTCAATATCATGCGCGGGGATATTGAGCATCGACTGAACGGCTATCGGAGAATTGCCGCCGATAGTCAAGTCGCCTATTCTGACTTCTTTGCTTTTTCTGCGTTCAAATGCCATAATTCTAACCTCTTATCAAACTGACAATATCTTTGAATGAAATCACAGCCATAAATGCGAGCAGAAGTATCATGCCGACCGCATGAACCCACTTTTCGAATTTCTGCGGGATGGGTCTGCGTATAATAAGCTCGATGAACATAAAGAACAGTCTGCCGCCGTCAAGCGCCGGGATGGGCAGAAGATTGAACAGACCGATATTAATAGCTATCAGCGCCATAATAGTCAGAAGCGGAGTCCAATCCATTGAAGTCGACGAAGCCGACGCCGCATCCGCGACATAGTTTATAACACCTATCGGTCCTGAGACCTCGCTGAGTCCGTATCTGCCTGTTATCAAATCGAACAGGCTTATCCAAACCATGCGTCCTATTGAAATACTTTCAAGAAAAGCGTTCTTTGTGACGCTCAGAAATGTCGGTTTAACGCCGACGATAATGAAATCATAGTGGATGCTTATAAGATTCTCCTGACCCTCTATCGGGCTGGTCTGAAACCTGACATCCTTGAGTTCAACATTTTTGCCGTCTCTTTTGACAACAAAGTCCATGACGCCGTCATCGTCGCGCATCATGAGGAATGTTATATCATACTGGGAATAGACGCGTTTGCCGTTTATTTTGACAATTTTATCCCCTGCTTCGAGTCCGCTCGCGGCACTTGTTGCGTTGTCATAAAACGAGCGAATCTGAGTGGTGCCGATAAGATCGGACTGGCAGAGCATAATGGCGACGATAATAACGCCCATGATAAGATTGACGGTAGCTCCGGCGGCAACGATTATCATGCGCTGCCACAGGGGCTTGTTGTTGAACGCGTGCTGATCCTCGCTGTCCTCGTCCTCGCCCTCCATGCTGACATATCCGCCGATGGGCAGAATACGCACGGCATAGTCAGTCTCGCCCTTCTTCTTTTTGAAGATGGCGGGACCCATGCCGATAGAGAACTCGTTGACCTTGACCTTGAAAAGCTTTGCAAAAAGGAAATGGCCGAGTTCATGGAACATTATGACGATGCCGAAGAAAAGTATAGCCACAAGGAACGGCCAGACTTTGCTCCAAACTGCCGAAAACGACAGCGCGGTATTCAAAAACATATAAAATATCCTTTCAGCCCGTGAAATCAGCAGCCGAACATCTCATGCACCTTTTCCCTTGCGCGGGAATCGGCGAGAAGAATGTTCTCGAGGCTGTCACACGGTGAAAATTCGGTTGAATCGAGCACTCCCGCCACTGCATCGGCGATATCGAGGAACTTTATCTTTCCGTCCCTGAACAGCTTATTCGCCGCTTCGTTAGCGCCGTTTGCCGACGCGGGATAGATGCCTCCCTTTGTTATCGCCTGCCTGCAAAGGTTGATGCAGGAGAATGTATCGTAATCGGGCTGCTCGAAAGTGAGCGTTTTCCAATCCTCGAGTCGGAGCTGCTTTGCGGGGCTCTCGTAACGCTCGGGATAAGTCAACGCATACTGTATCGGCACGCGCATATCCGGCACGCCGAGCTGGGCTATAACTGAATTGTCGACATATTCGACGAGCGAATGAACCACGCTCTGGCGGTGAACAAGAATGTCTATTTTATCGGCAGGCATATCAAAGAGCCATGCCGCTTCGATAAGCTCAAGTCCCTTGTTCATCATTGTAGCAGAATCGATGGTAATTTTTGCGCCCATGCTCCAGTTCGGGTGCTTTAGCGCCTGCTCAACGGTGACATCCTTCAGGTCATCGCGTGTTCTGCCGAAGAACGGACCGCCGGAAGCAGTCAGAATAAGGCGTTTGACGCTCTGTTTTCCGGGGCTTCCCTGAAGCGACTGGAATATTGCGGAATGTTCGCTGTCGACCGGGAGAATCGCCACGCCCTTTTCTTTGGCGCGGGTCGTGACAAGCTCGCCGCCGGCGATAAGAGTCTCCTTATTGGCGAGGGCGATATCATTGCCCGCCTCGATAGCGGAAAGGGTCGGCCTGAGACCTGCTATGCCGACGATACTGTTGAGCACCTTGTCGGCATCAAGCTGAGCTGCGACGCAGATACCCTCTTCGCCGCCGAGCACTTTTGTATCGGTATCGGCAACTTTTATTCTAAGCTCCGCCGCTCTGTTCTCATCGGCGACAGCCGCTATTTTGGGCTTTAACTCCCTGATCTGCTTTTCGAGCAGGTCGATATTTGAATTTGAGGTCAGTGCTTTGACCGTAAAATTCCGAAGTCTTGCGACATCGAGCGCCTGGGTGCCTATCGAACCGGTAGAGCCGAGAATGACCATACTTTTCATAGGATCACGCTCCCACGCTGAGAATCAGCGAAATAATGGCATAGAGCATCGGCATAACGAAGCTGTAGCTGTCGAATCTGTCCATGATGCCGCCATGACCGGGGAAGATGGTTCCGAAATCCTTTTCGCCGAAGTTTCTCTTGATAACGGACGCCGAAAGGTCGCCGCCGATGCTGATAGCGGAGAGGAACATCGAAGTTGCGGGAATCATCCACCACTTTATTGTGTCGTTCTTGAAGAAGAAATAATCAAAAATGAAGAAGAAAGCGAGGTTGAAGAGCATAGTTATAACTATTCCGCCGATTGCACCCTCAACACTCTTTTTCGGGCTGATATTCGGGGCGAGCTTATGCTTGCCGAACTTTCTGCCGACAAAATACGCAAATGCGTCATTGAGCCATGCTGACAGAAGCGCCGTAAAAATAATGAAGAATATGTGTGACTGCTGGAACAAGTCGGGACGGCTCAGGCAGAGATTCCTGAGCAGGGTTATGGTCGACATGACATACGGCACGATAACGCCGCAGAACATCGACATGACAACATCTTCAAACTTCGTCTTCTTATAGTTGCCGAGCATGATGAACATCATAGCTATGACATAGACTATTGCAAGGACATATGTCGGGAACGGCAGCTTTGAAAAGAGCTTATATTCATAGGCAAAGGGCATAAACGCGGCGAGAACTATGTTGATTATCATGAGAAGTTTGTTCTCGATCTTTGCAACATGCTGTATCTCGTAGGACGCGAGCAATGATACAATTGCTATAACTATGCCCAAAACAGGGGTGAACATAAAGGCAAGGACTGCAAGTCCGAAAAGAGCGCCTAAAACTCCGGTAATAACGCGCTGTTTCATCTTTCTCTCATCTCACTATATAAATTGTATTTTCAGACCCCTCCGAAGCGTCTGCTGCGGTGTGCGTATTCCTCAAGAGCGGCGTCAAAGTCCTGCTCGGTATAATCGGGCCAGAGGATATCGGAATAGATAAACTCCGAATATGCCGCCTGCCAGATGAGGAAATTGGAAAGTCTGAATTCTCCGCTTGGGCGGATTATAAGATCGGGGTCGGGCTGACCCGCCGTATAGAGATTGTCGGATATATCCTGCTCGGTCAGGCTCTCGGGTGTGCGCTCCCCTCTTGCGCACTGCTCGGCAAGACGCTTGCAGGCGGACAGTATCTCATTTCTGCCGCCGTAATTTATCGCGATGTTTACGGTCGTTCTGACCTTGTCTGCGGAACCGCGCTCAAGCTCGTCAACAAGCTCGAGGATATCGTCCGCGAGACCTTCGCGTTCTCCTATATATCTTATCCTGAGACCTTTCTGCGCATTCTCCTGCTCGCGCTCCTCAGCCTCGCGCAGGTACTCACGGAAAAGATCCATTATGCCGCTGACTTCTTCAGGCGGTCTGCGCCAGTTTTCCGTGGAAAAAGCGTAGAACGTCACATAGCGTATGCCTCTGTCTGCGGCGTATTCGCATATTCTCTTGAACACCTTCGCGCCCTGCTTGTGACCCTCACCGCGCGGGAGCCCGCGCTGCTTCGCCCAGCGTCCGTTACCGTCCATGATTATGGCGACATGCTGAGGAAGATGTTCGTTTTCAGGTGACTTTGTCATAGCAAAAATCCCTTTCTGTATTTAGGCAAAAAGGCATGACCGCCCGAAGCGCCCAGCCTTTTTGCTTCAAGGATCCGAAAAAATCAGATCGCCATTATTTCCTTTTCTTTCTCTGCGGCTACCGAATCGGTTTCTTTGACGAACTTGTCGGTTATATCCTGCATTTCTTTCTCGCCGTACTTGAGATCGTCCTCGGTTATCTCGCCGTTTTTCTGCATCTTTTTGAGCTTATCCATGCAATCTCTGCGGATAGAGCGGATGGCGACCTTGCAGTCCTCGGCAAGCTTCTTGACATCCTTGACTATCTCGCGGCGCTTATCCTCGGTCAGAGGCGGGAAGGTCAGTCTGATAACCTTGCCGTCGTTCTGCGGATTGATGCCGAGATCGGAGGTCTGGATAGCCTTCTCGATGGGATGCAGAGTCGAAGCGTCCCAGGGCTGGATGCAGAGAATTCTCGCCTCGACTACAGAGATAGCCGCAAGCTGATTTATCGGAGTGGCGGTGCCGTAATAAT
>DKDF01000011.1:906-19250 GCA_002451755.1 Ruminococcaceae bacterium UBA6855 | reverse complement strand
CAACGACGAGCGCGAGCAGACCCTCAACCAGCTGCTCACCGAGATGGACGGTTTCCAGGAAAATATCGGCGTTATCATCCTCGCGGCGACGAACCGCCCGGAGACGCTCGATCCCGCGCTCACCCGCCCGGGTCGTTTCGACAGGCGCGTGCCCGTTGAGCTGCCCGACCTTGCGGGACGCGAGGCGATACTGAAAGTCCACGCAAAGAAGATAAAGACGGCGGACGATGTCAACTTCCACACGATAGCAAGAATGGCGTCCGGCGCATCGGGCGCGGAGCTTGCGAATATTATAAACGAGGCGGCGCTGCGCGCGGTCAGGAACAACCGAACCGTCGTCAACGAATCCGACCTTGAAGAGAGCATCGAGACGGTCATCGCGGGATATCAGAAGAAGAACGCGGTGCTCTCGGACAGCGAAAAGAAGGTTGTCGCCTATCACGAGATAGGTCACGCGCTCGTTGCGGCAATGCAGTCGCACTCGGCGCCCGTGCAGAAGATAACGATAATCCCCCGCACCTCCGGCGCGCTCGGCTACACGATGCAGGTCGATCAGGGCGACAAATATCTGCTGACAAAGCAGGAGCTTGAAAACAAGATTGCGACATTTACGGGCGGACGCGCCGCAGAAGAGCTCGTTTTCGGCGAGATAACGACAGGCGCATCGAACGACATCGAGCAGGCGACAAAGCTTGCCCGCGCGATGATAACCCGCTACGGCATGAGCGAAGATTTTGACATGGTGGCTCTTGAAACGGTATCGAACCAATATCTCGGCGGCGACGCTTCGCTCGCCTGCTCCGCAGACACGCAGAACGAAATAGACCGCAAGGTCGTTGAACTCGTAAAGCGCCAGCATGAGAAGGCTTCGAAAATCCTCGCTGACAACCGCTCAAAGCTCGACGAGCTGGCAAAATATCTCTATGAAAAAGAGACAATAACCGGCGAAGAATTCATGTCCATTCTCAACAAAGGAGGCGAAGAGGAATGAAAAGGCGTTCCGGCTTCGGATGGATGGAGCTTATAATCGGCATTGCGCTCGCGGCGCTCGGAATATTCACTTTTGTCTATCCCGACAACGCGGTGACAACCCTCGTTATTATCTACGGCATAATCGCCATAATAACGGGCATTGCGGATGTTGTGCTCTATGTTCGCGTTGACAAGCATCTCGGCTTCGGTCCGACTGTATCGCTCATCTCGGGCATACTCAGCGTCATGGCGGGCGTCATGCTGCTCGTCTATCCCAACGCGGGCAAATGGGTGCTCTCGCTCCTGTTCCCGATATGGTTCATCGCGCACTGTCTCTCAAGGCTCTCGCACCTGAACACGATTCGGTTCATCGCGGGCAATTTCGTCTACTGGTTCACGATGATAGTCAACATTATCGGGCTCGTGCTCGGCATCGTGATGATATTCAGCCCGAATATCTCGGTTGCAGCGGTCGCTTACATCGTCGGCGCATACCTTGTGCTGTTCGGTATCGACTGCATCATACTTGCGTTCAGCCGCATCGGCGAGGGCAAACAATATTAACAAAAAGCAAAGTGCCGGAGGCGGGAAGATTCCTGTCTCCGGCGTTTTTTATTTTATTCAGTCGGTCACGGACACGATATTTATCAGCACCTCGACCATTTTGGGCAATGCATCGACGGGTATCGCCTCATAGATGCTGTGGAAATTCATGCCGCCGGTCGAGAGGTTCGGGCAAGGCAGACCTTCAAACGAGAGGCGTGCGCCGTCCGTTCCGCCGCGTATCGGCACTATCTCCGGCTCAACGCCCGCATCGCGCATGGCTTTTTCGGCGCGCTCGACGATGTCCATATGCTTCTCGATTATCTCGAACATATTATAATAGCTGTCTTTGATATTCAGCTCAAAAGTGCCCTCGCCGTACTTTTCGTTCAGGAAGCCGACAGTATCGGCGACGAACTTCTTGCGGCACTCGAAGTTATTCTTGTCGTGGTCGCGGATTATCATATGTGCGCTCGCCTCGGTCTCGTTGCCTGCGATATGCGCTACATGATAGAAGCCCTCGCGTCCCTCGGTATGCGCCGGAGTCTCCCACGCGGGGAGCATATTGACAAACTCCGCAAGATACAGCGCGGCATTTTTCATCTTGTTCTTGGCGGTTCCGGGGTGGGTATTGACACCGTGAACCGTGATATCAGCCGCCGCGGCGTTGAAGTTTTCGCACTCGATGCCGCCGACCTCACCGCCGTCGACAGTATAGGCAAAATCGGCGTTGAAGCGCGCAAAATCGAAGTGATCCGCGCCGCTGCCTATCTCCTCATCGGGAGTGAAGCAGATGCTCAGCGCACCGTGGCGGATGTTTTTGTTCGCGTTGATTTCGGCGCACAGGGCGACTATCTCGGCAACACCGGCTTTATCGTCCGCGCCGAGCAGAGTGGTGTGATCGGTAACTATAAGCTCGCGCCCGATATATTCATCGCCGACCATCGGGGCGTTCGTGCCGTCAAATTTGATTATTTGCGGCTTGACGTTCGCGCCGCTGACATCGGGCGAAGTATCCATATGCGAGACAAGCCCTATCTTCGGGCAATTCTCGCAGCCATCGGACGCAGGGATATGCCCATAGACATAGCCCATTTCGTCGCGCATTGCGTCGGCGACTCCCGCGCCGCGAAGTTCCTCGACGAGATAATCGGCAAGGACGAGCTGGGTCGCAGTCGAGGGCACGGTATCGCTCGACTCGTCGGAAGTGGTTTCAAAGGTCACATATTTCAGAAATCTTTCAGTAACGGTCATTTTTATCATCTCCGTTTTTTTGTCGGTTCAATGATAGCACAATCGGCGGAATTTGGCAACAGAGCGGTGAGATTTGGAGGAATATCGGTGTGTTTTGGGGCGTGAAAATTCAATCGTAAAACCGAATGCATAAAAAGCGAAAACTGCCCGTGCCACTTGCGTGACACGGGCAGCGTTCAATTATGCTTTGAACTTTGGATTATGACTTAACCCTCAACATAAGCATACTGGAAGTACCAGTAGCCATAGGGGCTGTGCCATGTGCCCTTGAGGGTCGGGCTCTGCAGCCAGAAGTCGTTGTAATATGCAACGGGGATGCAGGCGTAATCCTCGGACATGATCTTCTCAGCCTCGTGGAGAGCCTCAAAGTGAGCCTTGGAATCGGCGACCTTGGACTTATCCATAGCGGCGTCGAATGCTTTGCTGTTATAATTACCGTCGTTGTTGCCGTTGGTCGAATAGAACAGCTCGATCATATTGGAAGCGTCGTTGTAGTCCATGACCCAACCGTTACGGGACATCTCATAGTTACCCTCACGGCGCTGAGCAGTGAAGGAGGACCAATCGACGGTATCAATATTCATGGTGATACCAAGCTCCTTCTTGTAGACCTGCTGAAGATACTCAGCAACAGCCTTGTGGTAGCCGGAATCGTTGGTCGAATAAGTGATGGTCGGGAAGCCCTTACCGTCGGGATAGCCTGCCTCTGCGAGAGCCTTCTTAGCCTCGGCGAGGTTAGCCTGATAATCCTTGCTGATATAGGTGCTGCCGCCGTTTGCTGCGATAGCGTTGTCGATGAACATACCCTCGCTGTCAATAATGTTGGGTCCGACATAGTTGTAAGCCGGGCTGTAGGTACCCTGCATGATTGTATTGGCAATATACTCGCGGTCAATAGCAAGGCTGAGAGCCTTACGGACATTGACGTTGTTGAAGGGGGCCTTATCAAGATTCATGCTGAGATAATAGGTACCGAGGTTCGTATCGACATAGAAGTCGCCGCCGTCGGTGGACTTCTTGAGGCTCGGGATCTCCTCAGTGGGAACATCCTTTATAAGGAGAGCCTCACCGCCCTTGTAAGCGGCATAAGAAGCGGCGGAATCCTCAAGAAGGAGGAAAGTAAGCTGCTCGGTAACGATCTTGCTGCTGTCCCAGCCGCCCTTGTAGTTGGGGTTCTTCTTGCAGACGATGCGCTCGCTGGGAGTCCACTCGGTGATCATGTAGGGGCCGTTGCAGACATAGGTCTCGGGCTTGGTTGCCCAAGCGTCGCCGTTCTTCTCAACGGTAGCCTTCTGAACAGGGCTCATGGTGCCGAAAGCAACGATCTTATCGAAATAAGAGCAGGGATAAGCAAGCTTGATGGTAAGGGTCTTGCCATCCTCGCTCGCCTTGACATTAAGCTTGTCGAGGTCGGGAGTTGTGGTCTGCTTGCCGTCCTTATCGGGATTGCCGATAGCATCCTGATAGCCTTCGATCATGCCGACAACAGTCTCGCCATAGGGAGCGGCGACCTTGGGATCGGCAATTCTCTTCATGGTGTACTCAAAGTCCTTGGCGTTGAGCTCGGTGCCGTCGGACCACTTCAGACCGTCACGCATGGTGAAGGTCCAAGTAAGACCGTCAGGGCTGACGGTGTAGGACTCAGCCTGACCGGGCTGAACCTTGTTGTCCTGGTCGATGATAAGCAGTGTCTCAAACAGAGTGATGAGCATGTTGCCGCCATCGACTGCACTGTTGAGTGCCGGATCGAGAGTTTCAGGGTTGGGACCGATCTGGACAGTGATTCCCTTCTCTGACTTCTTGCAGGAGCCCAGAACTGCAACAGCAGAAAGTGCGAGCACCAGAACAAGGAACAGAGATACGATTCTCTTGATCTTCATTGATACATCTCCTCTACAAATTTTTGCGGCTTTGCCGCTTTATATCCATTGCGCTCTTGGCGCAACAAACACCGTTATTTTCAGTCCGCGACCTTGTCAAGATGATGGCACGCGGCGAAATGACCGGGGCTGACCTCTTTGAGCTGCGGGCACTCGTTGGCGCACTGCTCGTCCGCATAGGGGCAGCGGGTGCGGAAGCGGCAGCCGCTCGGAGGATTCAGCGGGCTCGGGACATCGCCCTCGAGCGGAATGCGCTTTGCGGCGCGAGCCGTCTTGGGATCCGCCTCGGGAATAGCCGAGATAAGGCTTCTGGTATAGGGATGGACGCTGTGCGCAATCAGCTCGAAGCTGTCCGCAAGCTCCACGAGTTTGCCGAGATACATAACGCCGATACGGTTCGAGATATGGCGAACGACGCTCAGGTCATGGGCAATGAACAGATAGGTCAGTCCGAGCTCTTTCTGAAGATCCTCGAACATATTGACGACCTGCGCCTGAATGGAGACATCGAGCGCGGAGACCGGCTCATCGCAGACGATGAACTCGGGATCGACCGCAAGCGCTCTCGCGATACCGACTCGCTGGCGCTGACCGCCGGAGAACTCATGCGGATAGCGGTTTGCGTGCTCGCTGTTGAGTCCGACGCGCTCAAGAAGGGAGATTATCTTCTCTCTTCTCTCCGCCTTGTTGGCGGCGAGATGGTGGATATCGATAGGCTCGCCGACGATATCGCCTATCGTCATGCGCGGGTCAAGGCTCGCATAAGGATCCTGGAAAACCATCTGCATTTTGCGCCTGTAGGGCAGCATATTGACAGCGACCTTGTTCTCCTTGTCGAAAATTACTTTTCCGTCATAGATTATTTTGCCGTCCGTAGGCTCATAGAGTCTGAGCAGAGTACGACCGACGGTGGTTTTGCCGCAGCCGGACTCGCCGACGAGACCGAGCGTCTCTCCCCTGTTGATGAAGAACGAGACATCGTCGACTGCCTGGACGAATTTTTTGTGCTTTCCTCTGCCGCCTGCCGGGAAATACTGCTGCAGGTGCTGCACTTCAACGAGCTTTTCATTCTCACTCACAGCTTATCTCCCCCTTTTCAAATTCTTCTTTTTGAAGCAGCCAGCAGTGGCTGTAGTGCGTATCGCTAAGCTCCGTCTTGGGCGGCATCTCGCGCAGGCATATCTTCATGCAGTTTGCGCAGCGCGGCGCGAACGGGCAGCCTGCGGGAGGATTCAGCAGATCGACCGGCTGACCCTCGATGGGCACAAGGCGCTCTATCTCCTGCGCGCTGAGCTTGGGGATAGAATTGATGAGTCCCTTGGTGTATTCATGCTTGGGCTCATAGAATATCTCATCCGCCGTGCCGTATTCAACAATGTGACCGGCATACATGACGGCGATCCTCTCGCACATGCTGGCGACGACGCCGAGGTCATGGGTTATCATTATGATGCTCATGCCGAGCTTCTGTCTGAGTTCCTGCATAAGTTCGAGTATCTGAGCCTGAATGGTAACGTCGAGAGCCGTTGTGGGCTCGTCGGCTATGAGCAGTTTCGGCTCGCACGCGAGGGCTATTGCTATCATGACTCGCTGGCGCATACCGCCGGAGAGCTCATGGGGATACTGCTTGAGGCGCTTTGTAGGCTCGTTGATGCCGACAAGCTCGAGCAGCTCCTTCGCGCGGTCATATGCTTCTTTTTTGCTCTTGCCAGTATGCAGGCGGATAACCTCGGTTATCTGGTTGCCGATAGTATAGACAGGGTTGAGGCTCGTCATGGGATCCTGGAAGATTATCGAGACCTCGTTGCCCCTGATTTTGCGCATTTCTTTTTCGCTCATCTTTTCGATCTGATGACCGTTGAAATATATCGTACCGCCGATGAGCTTGCCGGGATAGGCGGTAAGACCCATTATTGAATAAGCCGTGACGGATTTGCCAGAGCCGGACTCGCCGACTATGCCGAGCACCTCACCCTCGTCCATGGAGAAGGACACACCGTTAAGCGCCTTGACCTCGCCCGCGGGGGTGAAGAACGAGAGTTTTTCGTCTTTTATTTCCAGAAGTTTTTCGCTCAAAATTCTCGCCCTCCTTGTCAGTTTTTCAGCTTCGGGTCAAACGCATCGCGCAGTCCGTCGCCGAAGAGGTTGAATGCGAGAATGATGACGCTGATAAGTATTGCCGGCAAAAACAGCAGATGCGGATAAGTATTCATACCCTTGACCGCATCGGTCGCGAGGGAGCCGAGCGACGGCATGGGAGCCGCAACGCCGAGTCCGAGGAAGCTCAGATAGCTCTCGGTGAATATAGCCGAGGGGATCTGAAGAGTTGTGGTAACGATAAGGGTGCCGATGCAGTTTGTGAGCAGGTGCTTTCTGATTATGCGCGAGCCGTTTGCGCCGAGAGCGCGCGCCGCCGTGACATATTCGGACTCCTTGAGCACAAGAATCTGCGAACGCGTGATACGCGCCATGCCGACCCAATAGAGCAGAACGAACACGAGGAATATCGCGATAAGGTTCGGTCCGACCGTGTTCATCCAGCCGAAGCCGGGCTGTTCGGCAAGCGCCGCAAGCCTCGGTTTCAAGGCTATCGAGAGCACTATTATCAAAAGAACATCGGGTATTGTATAGAGAATATCGGTGATTCTCATCATTATTATATCGACCCAGCCGCCGGCAAATCCGGCGACGGCGCCGAAAATCGAGCCGACTATCAAAACGAGCGCCGCGCAGATAAGACCGACGGTAAGGCTGATTCGCGTGCCCATCATAAGGCGGACTGCGAAGTCTCTGCCGAGCTTATCGGTGCCGCAGATATGCGGAAAAATCTTTTCGCCCGCGTCGATGCGCGCCTGCTCTGTCTGGCTGTATTCAAAAGGTTTGAGATTCTCGCTGTACTTAATCTGCTGCTCGTAGCTATACGGCCAAAAAGCAGGCATGACATAAGCGAAAACCATTATTACAAGAATGAAAATGAGGCTGACCATCGCGATCTTGTTCTTGCGCAGGCGGCGCATACCGTCCGCCCAGAAGTTGACGCTGTCGCGCATGACGACGAGGCTCTCTTTTTCATCGTTTGTTGCCGGGATAAAATCATCTGCATTCAGGTGCAGACTCGGAAATTTTTTCTTCATCGTTTCTCTCCTGCCGCTCCCTTACTTGAGTTTAATACGGGGGTCTATTATCTTATAGAGGATATCAACTATAACATTCGCCGCAATTATAAGAGTGGCAAGAACGATTGTTGTTCCCATTATCAAAGTATAGTCCTGAGTATTTATCGCCGAGACGAAATCGCGGCCGAGACCGGGAATAGTGAATATCTTTTCCACGACGAACGAACCGGTCATAAGGCTCGCGAGCATGGGACCGACATAGGTGACGACCGGCAGTATGGCGTTACGCAGGGCGTGCTTGAAAAGAACCTTGAAGTTCGACAGACCCTTTGCCCTCGCGGTGCGGATATAATCCTGACCCATGACATCGAGCAGGCTCGAACGCATAAGGCGGGTTATATAAGCCGTCGGATAAATCGAAAGAGCCGTGACGGGCATTATATAAGATGCCAATGAGTTCAGTCCTATTGTCGGTAATATGTTCAGCTTGCTTCCGAATGTATACAATAGAATAACACTGCTTATGAAGCTCGGTATGGCTATGCCGCAGGTGGCGAGCACGATAATAAGATTATCGGCGAACTTGCCCCTGTTATAAGCCGAGAGACATCCGAGCGGAACTCCCACGAGCAGCGACACGAGAACTGCAACGCCCGCAAGGCGCGCCGAAATCGGGAATTTCGAGAAAATTATGTCGCTGACATTTCGTCCTCGCTGTCTGAGGCTCGGTCCCATGTCTCCCTTGAGGAAATCGGACATATAAGTGATATAGCGCTCCCAGAGCGGCTTGTCCAATCCGTATTTTGCGGCAAGTGCTTCCTGAGCCGCCTTGCTCATAGACTTCTCCGCCGTGAACGGACCGCCCGGTACCAGATTCATCAGAAGAAAAGTCAGTGTTGCAACAATGAATATGCACAGCAGACCCATTGCAACACGCTTGATGATATACTTCGCCAAGTATGCCAACTCCCTGTCGTCAAAGTATCGGGGCGAATTTTATGCGCCGCCCCGTAGAAAAAGCACCACAAACAACTAAAAGTGTTGAATTACAACTATTTATGACTGCTTAATATAGGACATATTAACATAATACAGCCGAAAATGCAAGCTTATACAGATTGAATTTATTGTCAAATACCCCGGAATGCCGTCAAAATTTTCGGCGGCTTTATATGTCGGTGTCCGCGATATTCGTTTTTTGTGCAAACGCGGCGCAAAGATTCCCGAAAGCGCGCTGTCAAGCCGTTTTGCAAAATTTATTCGCTTTGCTTCAGCAGTGTATCAGAGCACCGAATCACAGCTTTGCCGCATTAGCCTGAGATTGATTTTGCCATATAAATTTCAGATGTGATATTTGAGCACAGCAAAGAAGCGTGACAATATATGCATATTACAGCAAACGGAGCGCAGTAAAAAAACTGTGCTCCGCGAAAAATTATTCAAAAAATCACTGCATGACGGAAAGGACAAAGCATACAGCGGTGAATACAAAAATTATCGCCGCAACAACGGACATTATCTTTTTATATTTCGCTGCTGCCTCCATGTTACCCGCATCCCGGTTTTTGCCAACCAAGCCAAAGCGCAGCAAAAGTGACATGACAAAAAACATCGCTCCGACAAAATATCTGGTTCTCATACTAGAGTCATACGCCATGCTATGCGCCGGGTTAATTAGGCTCTCGATTTTTTCCAGACCAAAAGGTAGAATTCCGACCATGGCAAAGCCGAATAGTGCTTTCAAGCCGATATTGTTGGTCAACTTGGTATATCCGCCTATTGCAGATTTGTGTGTGCCTTCCTCGATATTCTTGAGCACCCTTGTTACCTGCGCGACGCTGTAAAGCTTGCCGTCGATAAGATAGCCGTTGCCGAGCTTATCGTTTATGATAAAGTAGTTTCTGGAATCCTGAAACCACACAGGCAGAACAAACGGCACCAAATCTCCGTCTACATTCGCCAACGCAGACAGGCGGTTATTATCATCGCGTCCGTTGCGGCGCAGCTGCTTGCTCTCAAACGAACCGAACTTTTCGATGTCATCATAGTAAACCGACACTTTGTGCGACGGAATCGGCTTATAGAATGTCTTTGCATGATCCATAAACGGATCGAAATACACTGCCTCAAAATGATCTTCATAGAAAGTGAATTTCGACATGAAGATAATTTTGAGCGCGCTGACGCTTATAAAATATGTAAGCGCAGCCGCTACTGCAATGACGACGATGCGCTCCGGCGCCGGTCCTTTGAGAATGATGGACACGGCTTCGTAAATCAGCATCGCAGGAAACGCAAAGCCCACAAGGGCGAGCATCAGACTTCCCGCTTCAAACGGTCGGACAACTGTCTTTTTCATAGAGTTCTCCCTTTTCATTTTTTTACCAACTCTCTCTCCTTATCTGTATGGAAGAACGCGATATTGACCGTGAACTCCCTGTCAGCCTCGCTGTATGACCAATCGAACTCGCCGTTATATTTCCCCGCTATCGCCTTGATGCTCTTTGTTCCGAGCCCGTGGAAGCCGCCGGAATTCTTCGAAGTCCTGAGCGATTTGCCGACGGACTGCGGCTTGCGGTCGCTGGAATTGACGCAGGAAAGCATATCGAATTCATTGACCTTGTTTATCGAAAGCTCTATCGTTTTCTTTTCGGAAACGCTCGCCGCCTCGACCGCATTGTCGAGGATATTGCTCAGAAGCGTTATCAGATCCGGCGCATCCATAAACGAGAGGTTCGCCGTCCTTATATTGTATTCGAAGCTTATCCCGCTCGAATCGCAGATAGATTTATATTTGTTGAGCAGCAGATCGAGGAACTTGTTCTTCGTGTTGCCGAACATCGAATGGTATTTGATATCGCCGTAGATATTCTCGATATATTCGCTGACAGCGGGATTGTCTGCGAGCGCTTTTATGGCGATAAGATGATTTTTCTCGTCGTGCGTTATAGTCTTGAGCATCTCGTTCTGCTGATCGAGCAGGGCGTAATAAGTCTGGTCGGTGCGCAGTCGCTCCGCCTCGCGCTGGGTCTTATAGAGCTCGTCCATCTTGCGCGAAGTGCGCCCGTAAAAGACGAAAGTCAGAAAAGCCGACGCGATTATCGCGATCGACGCAGCGGAAATTATGACGCTGATATTCTTCGACAAGTTATAACGCACGGAAATTATCCAGAAAGTATAGAGGATAACTATCGACGCTATGGGATAAATCAACAGGAACGCGGGGATGCGCACGCCCTTCTGACCGCGCAGATACAGTCCCGCATAGACCGCCGCTTTTGTAAGCACGAAGAGGACGGACTTGCTCAAAAGCACCATGAGCAGATAGACATAGACGCTCGACTGATACGCCTTTATATCACCGCCGCCGATTATTGCGAGCAGGCTCATGACTATAAACTCCGACGCAGTGTTCGACACCGCTATGAACAGCGCGCCGAGCGTTGCTCCCTTGATATTACATTCAAAGAAGAGCTTTGCAAAGACGGAATCGATAACAAAGCAGAGCAAAATATTGACGACCGTTGAATTGATAAGCAGAAACATAGCATATGCCGCGGCATAGAAAGCAAACCCCACCGCCGTTGCGACAATTTTCCTGTGCTTATTGGCAAACAGGTCGTTAAAGAACTGAAAAACAATAAACAGCTCTATAGCATGTGAAAGTGCAGAAACCAGATTCATTCTTAGATCATCGTCCCCCGAAATAGTTGAGAAAAAAGTGCCTAAACTCCGCCTGCTTCCTGTAGGCTATCGGTATTTCGTACTCGCCGCAGAGCACAACGGCCGCGCGGGTGTAATCCGTCGCGTAATGGACATTGACTATATAGCTCTTATGCACGCGGAAGAATGACGGCGCGGCGAGCTTTGAATCCCAGAAGTCAATGCCGTTTTCCGAGTTGTACTCCCCATGAGTCGTCACGACCCGCGTGGAGCGTCCGGCTATCTCAACAAAAACAATATCTTTTGAGAAGACGCACACGGATTTTCCGCTCTCTTTCACAAGAAAGCTTATGCGCGCCCTTTCAATGAGCTTCAGTGCTTTTTCGACTCCCGCTCTGAGCCGCTTTGCGTCGAGCGGTTTTGATATATATCTGAAAACACGCAGATCCATGGCATCGTCGATATAGTCATCATACGATGTGATAAAAAATATAATGATATTACGGTTTCTCTTCTTCAGCCTTGCGGCGAGCTCGAGCCCGTTATACGGAGTCATACCGATATCGAGAAAAACCATATCATATATTTCCGCGCTGTCATGCAGCTGCGCGCTGTCGGATACAAGATCAAACCGCGCGTCGATATTATTCTCCGCAAGAGTAGTGCGAACCACCGATTCGATCTTTTTTATATAAGCACTGTCGTCATCACAAATTGCGATTTTCACGAATTGCCACTCCTCGTTGACAATTATACCATATGAGAAAAGTCAAGTCAAACTGTTTAAGTTTAAATCGTTAAATCGTCGTGTCGTCTTTCTGATGTATGTAGCAATCAACAAGGCGCCAGACCATTCTCTGTTCCTCGACCGAAAGCGACGAGAGCATCTCCACTATCTGCTCGGGAAGAGAGTCGCTTATCACGCCGGAGAAGAAATAGTCCGCGTTGCAGCCGAGAGCCTGACAGATGAGCATGAAGCTGTTGAGCTTCGGATAGCTCCTGCCGTTCTCTATGTTGGATATCTGATTGTCCGAGACTCCGATAATTTCCGCCAGCTCGGACTGCTTCATTCCGAGCAGCTTTCTGCGCTGCATTATCCGCGCCCCGATAACGGCATTCTTCTTTTCATCGTTCACTTTCATCACCTATGGCAAATGTTACCATTTGCCGCTTTCAATTGGAACAAACTGCCATTTACAAACACAATTATATTTGTAATATGCTGTTATTTTATGCCGTTGTTAAATAATATTATGGATTTGTGCAGTTTTGACGCAAAAATATGCAGTATTGTTTGTTATATTGAATTTTATTATTGATTTGTTATCATGTACTTGTCCCAAAAATACCAAAGAAAGGAAATGCCGGACTTAAATGGAACCGGCAGCAGGTGGACAAAAATGAAGAACATAGCAAAGAAAGCGGCTGAGTCTGTTATCACTCTCGCCAAGAAGAACGTCAAGGACGACATCAATTCAACCGGTTCGCCCTGGTCTTATCAGCCCCGTATGCCCAAGAGCGCGGAGATCTATAAGAACAAATGATTTATGATCTGTCAGTTCGCCTGACTTCTCGTCTCGGGAAGCGCGGGTATCTGCCGGACAGCGAGGAAGAGATCGTAGCTTACGGTCTCTTTTCGCTGTTATCGAAGCTGATGTACGCGGTCATCTGCCTGATATTAGGGCTGATTTTCGGAATCGCCCTCGAAAGCATGGCTTTCTACGCCGTGTTCCTGTTCATCAAGAAATACGGCGGCGGGTTCCACGCCTCGACCGAGGGCAGGTGCATGATAATATCGACGATAGAAATACTTTTGTCGATATGCTTCGTTTTCTTCGCCCTGCGCGAGCCTGTGATTTTAAAATCCGGTGCGCTCGCATCGGCAGCGGCATACATTATAATATGTATCCTCTCCCCCGCGGCGGCGAAAGAGAAGCCGCTCGACGACGCGGAGAAAATCCGCTACCGCGAACGGTCGATAATCCGCGTCACCCCGACATTCGCAGCCATGACGGCGGCGCTCATCTTCGGCTACCCGAGGATATGCGCTCCGCTGTGCGCCGCACTGCTGCTTGAGGGCGTCATGCTGACGGCAGGCAGGATATCGCTGAGAAGATACAGCCGCGAAACGGCAGAAGAGTAAACGCAAAAGCCATCTCTGAAAAGGGATGGCTTTTGTGGTTTTATCAACAAATATAAATTGAGCTGCTCAGTCCTTTCAACCGAACGAGGGCTTTTCCGTCAGCAATGGTATTTTTGACACCGGCGCTATCTTTTCTGCTTGCCGTCTGTCTCCTCTTTCCATGTGTTCGCGCCGAAATCGACGGTAACAGCCGTGCCGTCGGAATAATAAGTGCGCTGGACGCGCGAGCCGTCAACAAATTCGTGGCGAACCATCTCTTTGTCGCAGAGCTTCGTCTGAAGAGCGCAGAGACGCTCGACGCGCACTATCTCTTTTTTCAGCGCGCCTTCTTTAATCAGATCGACATCCGCCGAACGCGCGTCGCTGCCGACCTTGAAATCCTTTTCGCCGTAGCAATGGATATACGGCATACCGGCGTGCATCGCGCAATAGAGCTCGCCGCTCTCGCCCTTGGGTATTCCCCAGTTGTTCCACCAATCCCACGGGATAACGAGGCAGTCGTGATAGACAAGGCTCAGCAGCGGGATCGGTATGCCGACCGCCTGGCCGTTGACCTGCGGGCGCAGTGCGTGCGGACCGTGGTGAACAAGGCAGATGCTGTTGACAAGCTGAGCGCCCGGCTCTTCCGAGGACATGATAAGACCTTTTTTGTTCAAATAATCAAAGCACTTGGCACGGTATTTTATGCTCTGCTCTCGGGTTATCTTATGGTGCGGGTGGAAGCACTCGTCGCCCCACATAATGGAGAAAACATCGAGATACGCGCCCTGAACATCTATGCCGTGCTCCTCAAGCTCGGTGTATGTTTTCTTGACAAAATCGGGAGCCTGCGAAGCGCAGAGGAAGGAGTGCTCGCCGCCGTCCCATATCGAACAATAGGGATGTCCGCCGTCAATATTTGTTACCGCCTTTTCCATATCAAAGAACTTCGAGGAATAATAGAAATCGCGGTACTGATCGTGCAGGGCGAAGATATAGCCGAGCTCGCGGCAGGTGTCGGCAAGCTCTTTCATGCCATCCCAGCCGCCTGCCTCCGGGCAGGGCGGGAGTATATACGGATGGTCATTGTCATAGCCGTGCTCGCCCCAGCCGTCGGTGTGGATATAGAGCTTTTTGAGCCCCGCCGCCTTGAGCGCTCTCATCTGCTCGGCGCGCTTATAAAACGAGGCATATAGGACTGAATTTTGCCCGTCCTTGGCATAGAAGCGGGACTTCGGCTGTATGTTCGAATATATCTTATGGTGCAGAACCGGGCAGCCGATAAGATTCTTGATGTTTTTGTTTTCGTCTATCTTCTCTCGGAGCGTCTTGAGTTCGCCCCTGTCGGAGAGATACTTTCTGTAGTCCTTTGCGACGGTGTTATAATCGCCGCCGTGATGGAAAACGAAGCGTATCCTGCGCTCATAAGAGAGCTTACCGAGAGACGAAGTCCAATGGACGGAGCTCAAAAATGCACCGTGATGACCGAAAGACGAGAATATGCAGGCGTCATAGGGTGTTTCGACAATCGCCGAAAACATTCTGTCGTCGCATACCCTGCCCCAGACAGGCATATAGCAGTCGCCGGTGTTTATCTTGCGAAGATACTTTGTATAGGCAAAGGTCGAGGCGAAATTTTCTTTGTATCCGTCGGGCAGCATGAAGCCCTGGCGCATGGCATCGACATGATAGGATACTTTGCCCTTTTTCTTCGAGTTAAACGGCGCGGGGAAATAGACGGCGCGGATATCGTAGCCCGTCTCGTTTTCGGCCTTTATCGAGAATACGACGGAGTTGCCGTCCTCAATATGCGCGTTGGCCACGAGCGCAAAATCGAGCACCTTGCCAAATGCCACAAATTTTTCATAGCGGCATGTTACACTATTCCCGTCCTGCCGGACAGTCTTTTTCGCCGCGCTCTGAAAAGTTCTGTATGTAGTGCGGTATTTTTTGCCGATTTTCTTTCTGATTATAACATACGGCAGTCTGCCGTCGCTGACCCACTGAAAGCCGTCGTGGTCGATCGTATAATCGCCGGTAAATTTATTGAATGAAATTTTAAGCTGCTCGTTCATGTGAACCTCCGATATTCCGCCGCGTTAACGCAGGTTTTCTGCAATTATAGCATATGTTTTATCTTTTCGCATTCTTTAAGCACTAAAAGGAGCAGAAGAGCTTACAAAAAGCTATCAATACAGGTTCAGAAAATTCTATTTAAAAGCAGTACTAAAAAAACAGCCGCTGAGCGTGGCTGCAAAGGAACTTGAGAGAATGATAATCGAACCGGCGAGCGGAGAGTGAAAAGTGGATAGTGGTGAGTGGCAAGTGAAGAGTGAAGAGTGAAGAACAGAATGCGCCTGCGCGACACAAGGCCGCACAAGCGCACGAAAAAGTATTATCGGTTATGTACTGTTTAATTTCACATTCAAAGCCGGACTGCTCCGATGGAGGGNNAAGGCCACGCAAGCGCATGAAATGACAAATTCATTTATGTACTGCCAAATTTCGCATCCACCGCCGGACTGATCCTGTTGGGCGGGTGGGCTTTTTTTGACAGGTTAGGGGGATGGAAAAGGAACGAGAGCACAGCGACACCTCCAAGGGGGCCGCCGTACTCCGTTAGAATATAAATTCATAAAGAAACGGCGGCTTGATAGACTCAAAACCGCCGTTTTTCTTGTACCGCAGGCCATTCAACAACGGTTTCGTTGTGAGGGCTCTGCGTCTGTGCGTCTGGCTCTTTTCAATATTTACTTAAATTGATCGATACGGCCCGATTGGATTGCCGTAAGATTGCGAGCAATTTTTTCTTCCGGCCAATCCCACCACCGCTCTGTCAGCAACGCCGAAATAGTTTCATCAGAAAAGCGTTTTCGGATAGGTTTAGCTGGAACACCTCCTACAATGGTATAGGGCGGGACATCTTTTGTTACAACAGCCCTGGTGCCAATAATGGCACCATCCCCTATGGTAACTCCAGCGAAGATCACGGCCTCGTATCCAATCCAGACATCACTTCCAATAACAATATCGCCTTTGTTGTCCCATGCCTCGGTTATGTGGCTAACATCCAGCCCCCATTCCTCAAAGAAAATAGGGAATGGGTAGGTCGCAAGCGAAGTCATGCTGTGGTTGGCGCTGTTGAACAAAAAACGAGCGCCACAGGCAATAGAACAAAATTTGCCGATAACCAGCTTATCATGGTTAATGGGATAATGATAAAGAACATTATTCTTTTGAAAATCAACAGGATCGTTTACAAAGTCGTTATACATGGTGTAGTCCCCCACGATGATGCTGGGATCAGTAACGACATTTTTCAAATATACAGTTTCCCGATCTTTTGACCTGGGATAAATTTTTTGTTTGTCCATCATAATTCGTTATCCTCCTTAGAAATCAAGTCAGCCATGCGGATGACAGATAGTTTTGATTTTTTGACATTCACTAAAGTTTCCTGTTTGCATTTCGGGCAATACAGTGGAAAATTGATAAGCTCCGTGTCTGTCCTCACTTTGAGCCGGGTTTTATTCCTGCATATAGGGCAGAGAAGCCATATTGCTTCATTTTTCAAGCAGTATCATCCTTTCAAAAAAGAGGGCAACACAAAACAAATTTGTGTGCCCTCTGCTGGAAAATTTAACGACAAAGACAGCAAAAGGCCACAAACAAAACATTGTTTGTGGCCTGCATAGACTTATATATCTCAAGTCAATTCGTAAAAAAGGGTGCAAAAACCAAAGGTAGTCTATATCTACCCTGCCCTTTCGGTTTTACAAATTGACTTTCCGAAAAGGCTCCGCACAATGTTTTGTGTCATATAATTGTGTGGAGCCAAAACCACCGCAGCGTTTCACGAATAGCATCGTGCTCACCCTTTCCATAACTTGATAATCTTATTTTAGGCGCTTTTTATGCGCTTGTCAAGTTTGCAATGCCTTTACACATGAAGTTAATTAGTCAGTTGAATGAAATATACAATCGTTCAAATAATAACACCTGAAATGTAAAATTACATTAGGTGATATTATGAAAATTGAGAGAGATAATCGACGATTTGATTTTCACGATATAGGGCTCGCCATCAAGCGGGCAAGGGAGGCCAGCGGAATGACGCAGGAGCAACTGGCCTATATTGTTGACCGGGCTCCGCGCACCATCATGTATAACGATAATGACGGCCAGCACCCCAGCCTCAACACCTTTTATCAGATGGTGACAATGTTCGATATATCGGTAGATCAATATTTCTATCCGTCCAAGAACAGAGGGAGCGAGTGCAGAAAGATAAGCCTCGCCGATCTCGGTAACTATCCGCTGATATCTCTCGGCACGAGCACAAAATCATTCGAGTTTTATTCGGCGTTCTTCACCGAGCACGGTCTGCCGTACAGCCCTGACATCGAAGCGGCAACGGCAGATCAGATTCTCCCGATGGCGCAGGCGGATCTCGGAGTCGGATTCGTGCCCGAGGAGTTCGTAAATCCTTCCGACAACGTGCGGATAATCGACCTCGAAGAAGAGATACCCGAGCGCAGCATCTGCCTTATAAAAAGAAAAGAGCAGCCGCTGAGCGTGGCTGCAAAGGAACTTGAGAGAATGATAATCGAACCGGCGAGCGGAGAGTGAAAAGTGGATAGTGGTGAGTGGCAAGTGAAGAGTGAAGAGTGAAGAAGTAAAAATCGGCAAATATCTGACGATACTTGCCGATTTTCGCCTGGTGCGGATAACAGGGATCGAACCTGCATGGTTGCCCACCGGATCCTAAATCCGGCGCGTCTGCCAATTCCGCCA
>DKDF01000011.1:0-844 GCA_002451755.1 Ruminococcaceae bacterium UBA6855 | reverse complement strand
CAATTCCGCCATATCCGCATATGTGCCGTCTGCCGAATGTCGGCTCGGCTTCTGACTGCTATATTATATCAGGGATAATAATTATTTTCAAGTTTTTCGCGCCGAGAGCTATAAAAAATAAAAAAAAGCTTGCTTTTTTGCGAGTTATCTGTTATCATATCATCTGTTACCGAGTAAAGAAGGAGGTGCGACACATGGCAAAATGCGAATATTGCGGTAAGGATGTGTCTTTCGGCATCAAGGTTTCCCATTCTCACAGACGTTCAAACAGAACCTGGAAGCCCAACATTAAAAGGGTCAAGGCTATAGTGAACGGCTCTCCCAAGAGAGTTTATGCATGTACTCGTTGCCTTCGTTCCGGCAAAGTTACACGCGCTGTCTGATGACCGAACAGATATTCACGGCACTGTTTTAAACGGTGCCGTAATTTTTTTGCCTTTTTATATTCACGCTCCGGCATCTTTTTGGGCGGGATATAATACTATTATATATTATGTACCTTCCTGACTGCCGACAAAGTTTATGACATAATTGTAAACTTTGGAAAAAGGTATTGATTTTTGGTACAAATGGGTTTAGAATATGAATTAGCACTCGGGGATGTAGAGTGCCAAAAGATTTTTAAGCTTGCATTTTTATAATTCAGGAGGAATCGATATGAACATTAAACCGCTTGCAGACAGAGTTGTTGTCAAGCCTGTCGAGGTTGAAGAAACTACGAGCAGCGGCATTATCCTCGCCGCTTCCGCTCAGGAGAAGCCCCAGGTCGCTGAGGTCGTTGCAGTGGGTCCCGGCGGACTCGTTGACGGCAAGGAAGTTGAGATGTACGTCAAGGTCGGCGACA
>DKDF01000085.1:24300-24721 GCA_002451755.1 Ruminococcaceae bacterium UBA6855 | reverse complement strand
CGCAAAAGCCGGGAGGTCTGCAATCCGCCGCCGGAGACTAAGCTCCCGATTAAAACGTGTTGGGTTAATATGAACCGTATTTATCGCACAGGGCAGGGTGGCTTTATTTTATTCTCCGTCCTCTTCGCTCTCCGAGTCGGTGCGCTCGTCGTCGAAGAAGAGGTCGCTCAGACGCTCTTCAAAAGCCTGATAGACTTCTTCAAACTCATCGTCGTCCTCGATCATTGTCAGATATGTTTCGCCGTCCTCCTCAATGACCTTGAGGGGGAGAACCTCGTCCTCGCCTTCGAGAACTTCTTCGCTGTCGTCGTATACGGGCAGCAGCGCGACATAGCATCCGCGGTCTGTCTCGATGCGGTCGAGCTCTTCGAAAATGTGCTCCTTGCCTTCCTCGTCAACAACGCTGACGATGTCGGGATTA
>DKDF01000085.1:22024-24254 GCA_002451755.1 Ruminococcaceae bacterium UBA6855 | reverse complement strand
CATAATAATAACCTCTCATACGGCGGCGCGCCGTATAATGCGCCGACCGATACAATTTATTTTTTATGTATTTATTTTACCCGTATTGCGCCCAATAGTCAATAGAAAAAGGGAAGACGAAAACAAATTGCCGGAAAACTTTTTGGTATTTTCGTCTTTGATGATCGGCGTTGTGACGCGGGGTACACATCCTGCGCTTGTAAAGCTAACTTAATATAAAATATTAGAAATGTTGAAAAAATATGTTGACTTTATCCAAAACATGAGCTATAATGAAGATGCAAAGAGGGAGAAGGCTCCCGGCGCCGGGTCGGCGCTGTACCTGAGGGGTACACTCAAAAAATGATTGGAGGCGAGTCCAATGTACAGCGAAAGCGAAAATCAGTACTCCGACCGCCCGTCACAGCTTATCTGAAAGCTCAGCAGAGCAGAATATCAGAACTTTTTCTGCACTCGGAGCTTTTCGTCAGGCGGACTTGAACGCTGAAAGGTGATGGGTGTATCGAGCGGCAACGGTCGCAGCATTTCAGACGAAAACGATAACAACCGTAAGATGTCCGAATTGCGCCGCATCAACGGTAGTTCGGCGCAGCAGAAGAACAGATAATTTACGCTTACCGTTTTATATAGATCGGAAATATTATAAATGTCAGAAAGAAAACCCGATCGTCTGAATGCAGAAAAGTGAATAGTAAAATTACAGCACCGTGTCGGCGGTGCTGTTTTTTCGTGTGCATATAAAAAGAGTAGTCCCGAAAGGAACTGCTCTGAGTCTGTTGAAAAAGTCCGTCATTGCACGGTCTCAAGGCTCCACTGTGTAAGGGGAGCTGTCACGGCAAAGCCGTGACTGAGGGGTTGCCGCGTGAAAGTTCAAAATACCCGGCAATTAAAAAATTGTAGCTTGTTCAAAACAATCCCTCCGGCGCTTCGCACTGCCTCCTTTACACAAGTGAGACTTTGATTCTGAATCCTACGAAGCCCCCCAAAAACCGGATTTATCGATAAGCAAAGAGCAGCCCCTCAAAAGGAACTGCTCTGAATTTTTTTATTTCTTCATCTCGGCGAGATCGCGATAGTTGATGAGCTTGATGCCCAGGCTGTCGATGTGCTGCTTCGTCTTGGGATCGGAGAAGAGCTTGTATTCCCAGACTCTGCGGTGCCAGGAATTTGTGATGCCCTTGAGCTCGTCGCACTCGAGCGCGGGATGGATGTAAGTCTCGGTCACGCCCTCGGGGAAGGTCTTGTAGAGCTCGTAGATATAGTCGCGGTAGTTGTCGTAGCTGTCGTTCTGCGGACCGGTCCACTCGCCGGGAAGCAGGAAGTCGGGGTTCGCCACGCCGACGCTGTGTGCATAGGCGTTGAGCTGACCGATGAGACCCATGATCTGCTCCTTGTCGACTTTTATGTCGAGCATGGTGTTGCTCATCTGAGCGTCGGTGAAGGTGCCAGGGAAGCGGAACGGAAGACCGTATTCGCCGGCGATGCTGAGCACGAGCTGAAGCAGCTCGAAGCGGCCTGTCTCGATGCCGTAGAGCGAGCCCATGTGGTTGTCAAGGTGAGAGGGGGTGAGGCCGAGAGCCTTGAGGCGGTTTATCTGAGCGTGGATCTCCGCCGCAACTTCTTTTATGTCGGCGTTCTTCTCAACATCGATGCTTTCGGGATGCATGAAGCCGAGCTCATCGCGCAGGCTGTCGGTGTTGCTCGTGCCGACAGGCGACCAGCGGTATGTAGCCCACTCGCTTGTGAAGGTCAGATGCACGCCGATGGCGAACTGCGGATTCTTCTTTGCAAACTGGCATGCCTCATATGCCCACGGGCAGGGAGCCATGATAGTCGAAGAGGTGATCGAGCCGGACTTGAGCAGATCCATAACGGCGAGGTTTGCCGCTCTGCACATTCCGAAATCGTCTGCGTTGATAATGAGATACTTATCCATTGAATAAACTCCTTCTGTTTTATATGAGGGGGAGTGACCGTTTGACCAGAGCCCCCGATTCTGCTTTTTCTCTGTCACGGAAATTATACACTAAAATCTTTCGGATTACAACATTTTTATTTAAACTGTTGTCAAAATGAAAGAGCCGCATCTTTCGACACGGCTCTCATATTTATTATTGTATAGCTTACGGGAAAATGCCTCTGATTTTCTTGGTCTTGACAAGTCTGCGAAGAGCGATGATGTAAGCGGAGGTTCTCATCGGATATCCGCGCTCCTCGGTCAGTCCGTAGA
>DKDF01000085.1:19403-21979 GCA_002451755.1 Ruminococcaceae bacterium UBA6855 | reverse complement strand
TGCCTTGAGGAGGATGTCTGCAAGCTTGTTGTTGACCTCTTCAAGCGACCAGGAGAGAGACTGCAGGTTCTGCACCCACTCGAAGTAGGATACGATAACGCCGCCCGCATTTGCGAGGATGTCGGGAACAACTATCTTGCCCTTGGCGTTGAGTATCTGATCCGCCTCGTAGCTTGTCGGACCGTTTGCGCCCTCGACGATGTACTTCGCCTTTATCCTGTCGGCGTTGTCGGCAGTGATCTGACCCTCGAGTGCTGCGGGGATAAGGAAGTCGGCGTCGGTAAAGAGAAGATCCTCTTTCGCTATCTCGGTCACGCCGTCAGCCTTGTAGCCCTGGAGCACGCGTCCGTTGCCGGCTGCATAGTCGAGCATATCGTGAACATCGAGACCGTCTGCGCAGTAGAACGCTGCGGTGTGGTCGCTGACTGCGACTACCTTTGCGCCGAGGTCGGCTATGAGATAAGCGGCGGTCGAGCCGACATTGCCGAAGCCCTGAACGGCGAATGTGCAGTCTTTTATGTCGAGACCGAGCTTCTCGGTCAGCGCGCGGCAGCAGAGCATGACGCCGCGTCCGGTCGCCTCGGGTCTGCCGAGCGAACCGCCGATTTCAAACGCCTTGCCGGTGACGACGCCGGGGATAGGATAGCCGTATTTCATCGAATATGTATCCATGACCCAGCCCATGACTTCGGCGTTGGTGTTGACGTCGGGAGCGGGAATGTCCTTGTGGGGGCCGATAATGGGTGCTATCATTGCTGCGTAGCGTCTGGTCATTCTCTCGAGCTCACCCTTGGACATCTGCGACGGGTCGCAGGTTATGCCGCCCTTTGCGCCGCCGTAGGGGATGTTGGCAACTGCGCATTTGAAGGTCATCCATGCGGCGAGCGCGCGGACTTCGTCCATATCTACATTAGGATGAAATCTTATGCCGCCCTTGCACGGACCGCGGGTGCTCGAGTGCTGGATGCGGTAGCCTGTGAACATTTTCAGCTCGCCGTTGTCCATGCGCACGGGGAAGTTGACCTTCAGCTCCTGCTCCGGATAACGGAACGACGCATAGTCGTTCTGATCGATGCCGTCAAGCGCGGCGGCGCTGTCGAGCACATTCAGAAAGTTTTCATAAGGATTTGCTTTTTTACTCATAAATTTCCACCCTTTCGTGTTGTTTTTGTATCTTGTGCATAAATTATTGCTCTATCGTAAGATTATCACAATAAAAACAATAAATCAATATCTGAGAGTGCATTTCCTAAAATTTATTTAATTTTTGTCCTATGGTACCGCCAAAACAAAAATATTATTGTACTTGAGTACAAAAATCAAAAAATATTTACATCGTTTTGGGCGAAAAAGTCTTTACAAAGCGGTGAAAAAGTGGTATAAGTATAATTGGTAGGAAAAGTATAACAAATTTTACTTAAAATTCAGAAAGGTGAGTGACCGATATGAAGATGCCGGAGGGCAAATTTATCGCTACCGTGAAGGTCGGCGAAAAGGGTCAGATAGTCATCCCGAAGGGCGTGCGCGATATATTCGATATAAATCCCGGGGACACGCTTCTGATGCTCGCCGATAAAAATCAGGGCATCGCGATAGTCCGGAATGATGTCTATATGAATTTTGCCGACGCTCTGTTTGAGGCTCAGCGCCGCGCGCCCGAGGAGGCGGAGGAATGAACGCTCTCGAAGTTTCCGGATTGAAGAAAAGTTATGCCGGATTCTCCCTCGATGTCAGCTTCGCGCTCGAGGAGGGGAAGATAACCGGATTCATCGGCAGAAACGGCGCGGGAAAGACGACGACTATAAAATCCCTGCTCGGCTTCGTCCACCCCGATGCGGGCGATATCCGTTTCTTTTCAATGCCTTTCGCCGAAAATGAGATGAAAATCAAGAGCAGATTGGGCGTCGTGCTCGGCGGCGTGAATTACTATCCGCAAAAGCGCCTCGGCACCGTCGCGGCAGTCACTTCGCGCTTTTATCCCGAGTGGGACGACTCGCTCTACAGAAAATATATGCAGCTTTTCTCTCTTGATGAAAGCAAACGCATATCCGAGCTTTCCGCGGGCATGAAAGTAAAATTTTCGCTCGCTCTCGCGCTCTCTCATTCGGCGGATCTGCTTATCCTCGACGAGCCGACGAGCGGGCTCGACCCCGTCTCGCGCGATGAGATTCTTGATATCTTTATCAGCCTTTCGCAGGACGAGGGCAAGACCGTTTTCTGCTCGACCCATATCACGAGCGACCTCGACCGCTGCGCCGATAACATAATCTATCTCAAGCAGGGACGCATCGCGGAGAATGAACCTCTTTGCACTCTGCTCCAAAAATACAGTGTAGTTCAGTTTTCTGCCGATAACGCACCTAAGAATATCGAACTCATCGGCGCGCGCCGCGAAAAAGACGGCATGAGCGCGTGTGTCAGAAATTCTGAGCTGCCCGCAGGCATAGAATCCGCACCCGCCGGGCTTGAGGATATAATGGTGCATATCGAGAGGGAGGGGGAGACGAAATGAAAGAACTGCTCAACAAAGAATTGAAGCTCGTCCTTCATCCGACGAATATCCTGTTTATTCCGCT
>DKDF01000085.1:17436-19350 GCA_002451755.1 Ruminococcaceae bacterium UBA6855 | reverse complement strand
CATACTTTATCCCGAACTACCCTTATCTCGTCATCATGTTCTATACCTGCCTCGGCGTGTTCTTCATGTGCCAGTTCGGCAGGGAGAATAACGATGTGTTTTTCACTATGACGCTGCCTGTCGAAAAGCATAAGACAGTGCTCGCCCGCATAATCTCCGTGAGTTTGCTCGAACTGCTCGAGATAGCGGTCTGTGTGCCGATAGCTTTCCTGCGCGCTGAAATTATGACCCCCGTCAACGCCGCCGACCTCGATGTAAACATCACGCTCTTCGCGTTTTTCTTTATGATATTCGGCGTGTTCAATATTATATTTTTCCCGGCTTATTATAAAAATGTCAAGCGCATCGGCGTGCCGTTCGCGCTCGGCAGTGTCGCTGTGTTCGTCTTTATCGGCGTTGAGATTGTGCTCTGCCACGCATTGCCGCTCTTTAAAAACAAGCTCGATACTCCCGACCCGCAGTTTTTGGCGGCAAAGCTCGTCACTCTCGCGCTCGGCGTTGTGATTTGGCTCGCGCTGACCTTCGCCGCCTATAGGCGTTCAGCCGCCCTGTTCGAGAAGCAGGATATCTGAAAAATAAATAAACCCGAACTTCCGCAGAATGTTACTTGCACTCTGCGGAAGTTTTGTTTTTGCGATTTTCTGCAAATACACATTTGTGTCCGTTTTGTGTCCTATGAAAAAATTATTTGTAAAATAGGTTGACAATTTTGTCCGGATGTAATAATATGTCATTGTAAGGAAGAATTTTTCGGACGATTTAACCAATTTTGTATTGATTTTTAGTAAAAAAGTATTTATCCGGAGGATAATTATGAACAGCATGAATACCAATAGGTATAAGAACGGAGACAGTTGAGCCCGGCGGAAAATTTTTTCGTCGGGAGATAACAATATTTCAAAATGTGGTATTTTTAAAGTATTTTATAACACGAATCACACATTCTTATTATTGTTATTGGATTAAAAAGATGTGTTTGTCGTGTTGACGTTTTTATGAATAAGGAGAAAATTATGAAAAGCAATTTTAAAAAACATCGATGGTTATATATTTGCATAAGTTTACTTGTTATTTGTGGTTCGCTTATGACAATCACATTTGCCACATCGCCATTTGATATTGATAGAGATAAATATAATAATTTGTCAGAAGATGAGATATCCGCAAAGCTTTCAAGAAAAACATTTTCCGAATTGTGTAATGAAGTAAATACTCTCAGTAACAATAATGCGGATTTGACGGATTTACTACTTTACGCGGCGGCTTTGGCTGAAAAGACTGGTGAAATAACAAATAGTGAAATGATAGACCTTGTTGCTGATAAAAATAATAGTAATAATCTAAGAATTATTTGCACTCAGCTTTTAAGCTATGCTGATAAAGAGCTTAGTGAAGAGGATATGTTGAGGCTGAGGTCTATTGTTTCGGATGAAAACGAAAATAGTTTATTGCGTCAAAATGTTATTTGGTCATTGGATACAGATGATAAATCTGCAGATTTACTTGAAACAGTAATATTTCAAAACGATGATCAGTTGGCTTTTCAGGCTCTGAAAAAATTGAATATGGATGATCCCAAGAGGGCAAGACCGATTGCTGAAAAACTGATGAGAACTGAAGACCAAAACGATAAATTAAGAATCGCAATAAAAGTTATCTCATCACAGCTTGCGGAAAGTGAAGATGAGTTGGAAAAAGATCAGTGGGTCGACTATTGTATGGATATTTTTAAGGATGCCGATGCCCAAGGAAACGAATCTCTTAAAAATACAATTGTCTTTTCAATGTCATCTATGCACTATAATAATGCACTTTATAAAATAATTGATAATAACGCCATTGAAAATTCTTATAAAGTTTTTTGCGTAGATCAGAATTATCAGGTAATTATTGACACACTCAATGATAAACCAA
>DKDF01000085.1:9353-17405 GCA_002451755.1 Ruminococcaceae bacterium UBA6855 | reverse complement strand
ATAAACCAACTGATTTTGATATGAAAATGGCTATAAAAGCTATGGAAATTTATCCAGTTGATAAAACTGTTGAAGCTTTAAAGGTAGCTGTCAATAATTCTGAAAAAGAGTATGATATTAGTTCTGTCCTTTCTCAAGATGTAATCTCTGCCAATGAAAAATGGAACGAAAGAAAGTCTTAAATTCTTTTGAGTTAATGAGATGTTTTATGAATTGATGTTGAAAGGAGATTATTATGAAACGCAGATTTATACATTTGCAATTAACATTTGTTTTTGCCTGCATGTTACTTTTTGCATTAACCATATGTTCGTATGCGGCGGAAGGATTTGAAGGATATGCAGTTTATCGAGACGGAGCATTCCTAGGAACTACATGGCACGGTGGATTAATGGACGGTGCTCACCCTAAAAAGGAAAAACCGGTTACACATGCGGCACAGTCAAAGAGTACTGTGCAGAGTGGGTCTTGGGGTTCGTTTATTAATGGCAATACTTTTAAGGGCTTCTACTATCCCAAATCAGGCGTGCCTACTTCTGCCAAAAGAGACTTAATAAAGGCAATGGGAAAGAGCTTGATTGATGAAAACATTCTATATACGCCGATCCAGCAAATTGATTATAAAGTAACTGATAGTACATGGGTACTGCCAAGTGATATTACTAAAATCCGTTGTGATGGTGTTGTTGAGTATTGCTACGAATATTACGGTTTTCGTATATTCGGAAATGATACTTATTGGAATATTTCAAGAATGGGATCTGCCTATAAGAGCCATCATGCTTTAGCGACAGTTACTCCAAAAAAGCAGTCAGAAGATTATATGACTAAATGGTCGCATAGCGGTAAAACAATTTATATAGTTAACAGGAATTCCGGAAAGGTATTAGATGTGCGTGGACCAAGTTCCGCTAATGGTACGGCTATTCAGCAGTGGGACTATGCAAATAGGACTAATCAAAAGTTCAAAATGGTTTATACGGCTTCAGGAAACTTTTATTCGTTTGTTCCGCAAAATGCGACCTCGGCACCAATAGAGGTGGAAAATAACTCCACGGAAAATGGAACCAAAATTCAAATTTGGGCGAAACCTTCCTCTGGATATTTAAATTCTCAAAGATTTAGAATAGTACCAAATTCAGATGGTTCTTACAAAATAACAACATATGCTACTAATTACCAAAAGGTTATAGAAGTTGGATCAGAATCTACAAGTAATGGAGCTTCGGTTGATCTATGGTCTGATAATGGCAGAATTCATCAACATTGGTATTTGGTGCCGGCATAAATAATTTACTAATAATATATGCCAAATAATGTATAAAGTGAAACTTAGATGTATGAAAGTTTCTTAAAATGTTATGTTGTCTTATATATTTCCTGCATATTCTAAATGTAGGATTAGTAAGTAACAACATACTAACTAATTCATTTCACCCGGAGGTGACTGAAATGAAAAAAACAGTTATTTGCATCGTATCGACCGCAGCTGCGTTTGTCCTTGCAACTGCGTTGAACATTCAGAACATGATTTGGGGCGATACCCCGTCCGTCTTGGGCTTCGTTTTCTCCCTCGTCTTCTGCGCGAGCCTCTTTGTCCTGCCCGTTGTCGCGAAGAATCGTGCGTTCGCTGTTGTCTCGGCGTGCTTCGCCGCATTCTCGGCGATCGCTTCAACAGTCGGGTTGCTCGCCGTGAAAGGCATCATTTCCGGCGCAGTGGTGTCGGTGGTCGTTTCGCCGCTTACCGCGTTTTATGGGCTGAGATATATCATGGGCGATTACGGCGTTTTCTATCCCGTGCTCATCGCCTTCACGCTCATAGCCGCGCTGAATCTTATTTTGACCGCGAGAAAGCCTGCGGCGGCAAAAGCATAAAACAACAAATATCAATCCACGGAGCAGACCGGTCAGCCGGTCTGCTCTTTTTATGTCCCGCGCCGCCGAAAAGCCGAACTTTCTGCCGAAACTCTTGATAAAACCGCTATATACATGGTATAATTAACTATTATCGAAAGGAATGGTAACCCTATGCGTAAAAGATGGCTTGCAGCTTCATATGACAAGGATCTCGCGGCTCAGATAGCCGAGGAACACAGCCTCAATCCTATCGCCGCGCTGCTTGCCGTTATACGCGGACTTCGCGACGACGAAGAGATAGAAGATTTCTTCGACCCGAACCCGTTCTTTACTCTCGATCCGTTCGCCCTGCCGGATATGGACAAGGCGGTCGAGCGCATAAACCGCGCGATAGATAATTTCGAGTGCATAGCGATATTCGGCGATTTCGATGCCGACGGCGTCACCTCAACCGCTCTTCTCTATACATATCTTGAGTCAAAGGGCGCGAATGTCCTGTGGTATATCCCGGACAGGCTGACCGAGGGTTACGGTCTGAGCGTCGGCGCGGTCGAAAAGCTCAAAGATATGGGCGCTCAGCTGATAGTGACGGTCGATAACGGAGTCAGCGCCGCAGACGCTGCAGAGCGTGCATATGAGCTCGGCATGGAGGTCGTTATAACCGACCACCACAAAGTTCCCGATGTTCTGCCCCGCGCCGAGGCGATAGTCGATCTTCAGCGCGCGGATTACACCGGTCCGTTTAAGGAGCTGTGCGGAGCGGGCGTTGCATTCAAGCTGGCTTGCGCCATGGAGCTCGAGGATGACACAGCAGTTATCGAAGACTTCGCAGACCTCGCCGCAATAGGCACTATAAGCGATGTTGTCAATCTCACCGGCGAGAACCGCGCGATAGTCAAAGCGGGACTCCGCAGCATCAACAACCGCTCGCGCGCCGGTATAAACGAACTTCTCGATGTTGCCGGAGCGGGTAATAAATATGTCAACGCGACTTCCGTTGCGTTCACGATTTCGCCGCGCATCAATGCGGCGGGCAGAATGGGCTCCGCCAACCGCGCGCTCGAGCTTCTGCTCAGCGACGACCCCGAGACTGCAAACGGGCTCGCGCAGGAGATAAACGAGGCGAACAGAACGCGCCAGGCGATTGAAAGCGAGATTTTTGCCGAGGTCGAACAGAAATTATTTGAGCATCCGGAGATACGCTATGCCCCCGTCATTGTTGTTGACGGCGACGATTGGCACAACGGCGTTATCGGCATTGTCGCCGCGAGGATTCAGGAAAAATATTCAAAACCGTGCATAATAATTTCGCGCAATACAGAGGACGGCACGGCGCGCGGCTCTGGACGCAGCATCGAGGGCTTCTCGCTCTATGATGCGATAAAAAATTCAAAGCATCTGCTGACCCATTTCGGCGGTCACACTCAGGCGGCGGGACTCTCGCTCATGGCGAAAGACATCGAACAGCTGCGCTCGGAGATAACGGAATATTCGCTTAATACCGAGATGCCGTTTCCGGTTCAGAATATAGATTTGAAAATCAATCCCGCGCACATATCTTTAGATATTCTCGACGCCGTCTCGTCCCTCGAACCGTTCGGGGCGGGCAACCCCCAGCCTGTCTTCGGGCTTTACGGCATGAAGATAGAGGGCTTTTCTCCCGTCGGCAACGGCAAGCATATGCGAATAACCGTCTCAAAGGGCGATACGCGCATCTTTGCCATGTATTTCGGCATGAGCGAGCGCTCGTTCTTCTACAGCGTCGGCGATACAGTTGACCTCGCCGTCAATCTCGACAGGAACGAGTATCAGGGGAGTGTCCGCATCGGCGTATATATCAGGAATATACGCCCGTCGGGCAGCGACGATATAAAAGTCCTTGAGGGGCTTCGGCTCTTTGACCGCGTCATGCACGGCGAGGAGCTGACCGTGGAGCAGGCGAGAGCCGCTCTCCCGGACAGAAGCCTCTGCGGCGCGGTGTATACCCAGATTAAACGGCGCGGCTCATGGAGCGCCGAGTATGAGATGCTCTGCCTGCGCTCCGGCTTCGAGGCGGACAGAATTTGCGCCGTCGCGAGCGCAGTCGAAGTTATGGTGCAGACCGGCGTTCTCAACCGCTCGCCCGCGGGCAGCATTGTTGTCAACGAACAGAGCCCCAAGGTGAACCTTGAGGACGCGCAACTGATGAAACATATAAGAAGCTTTTTATAAACAGCGGCAAGATAATGAGGAGTGATCCGATGAGATCGTGGGAAGAAAAAATAAACGGCGAGACCGAGGAGAAGAAGATGAACCGTCAGGCGGATTTCACCGACGGCAGCTCTTCCTTTGACGACGGCTTTGACAAGCTCTATGAAAAAATAAAGACCATGTACCGCGACGACGAGCTTGAAACGGTGAAGCGCGCCTATGATATGGCAAAGGAGCATCACAAGAACCAGCTCCGCCAGTCCGGCGAGCCGTATATAATCCACCCGATAGCCGTCGCCTCGATTCTCGCAGACCTCGGCATGGATAGCCAGTCGGTGGCGGCGGCTCTCCTGCACGACACTGTTGAGGATACCGATGTCACAAAGGCGGATATCGAGCGCGAGTTCGGCGATGAGATAGCCCAGTTAGTCGACGGCGTGACAAAGCTCGCAAAGGTGCCTACCGAAACAAAGGCGGAGGCGCAGGCGGAAAATATCCGCAAAATGCTCCTCGCAATGTCGAATGATATCCGAGTTATTATTATCAAGCTCGCCGACAGACTGCATAACATGAGAACCATCGGCTATGTCCGCGAAGAGAAGCGCCGCGAAACAGCTCTTGAAACTCTCGAAATATATGCCCCCATCGCTCACCGCTTAGGTATCAGAACGATAAAAGAGGAGCTTGAGGACAGAGCCATTATCTGCCTCGACCCCGTCGCGTATAAAGAGATTGAGGACTATCTCAACTCCCAGAGCGCGTCGCGCAAGGAGTTCCTCGACAGCATAATCGAAAAGATAAAGGAGCGCGTCGATCCGCTTGTCTCCGGCTGCAAGGTCGAGGGCAGGATAAAGAGCGTTCACGGAATCTACCGCAAAATGTATATCGGCGGCAAGACCTTTGACGAGATCTATGATATCTACGCCGTCAGAATAATAGTCGAGTCTGTTATCGATTGCTATAACTGCCTCGGCGTTATCCACGATATGTTCCGCCCGATCCCGAACCGCTTCAAAGATTATATCTCGACCCCGAAGCCGAATATGTATCAGTCTCTGCATACTACCGTTATCGGCAAAGAGGGAATACCGTTTGAGGTTCAGATAAGAACATGGGAAATGCATCAGACGGCTGAATACGGTATCGCCGCGCACTGGAAGTATAAGCTCGGCGGCGGCACCGCGAGCGGCAATTTCGACAAGCGTCTCGCGTGGATTCGCCAGATGCTCGAGAGCCAGAGTGATTCCGAGGATGTCGAGGATATCGTCAGAACGATAAAGAGCGATCTCGTCCCCGAAGAAGTGTTTGTGTTCACTCCCAAGGGCGATGTTATAAACCTGCCCATAGGCGCGACCGTTATCGACTTCGCCTATGCCATTCACTCCGCCATCGGCAATCGCATGACCGGCGCAAAGGTCGACGGGCGCATCGTGCCGATTGACTATCAGGTAAAGACGGGCGAAATAGTCGATGTCTTGACTTCGTCTCAGCCCGGCAAGGGACCGAGCCGCGACTGGCTCAAGATAGTCAAGACGAGCGAGGCGCGCAGCAAAATCCGCAACTGGTTCAAGAAAGAGCGCCGCGACGAGAATATCGCCGAGGGCAAGGCGGAGGTCGAGCGCGAGTTCAGGCGCAGCTTTATCCGCCTGCCGGATGACGAGATGAAGTCGTTCCTCCAGCGCATCGCGGAGCGCCAGCATTTCGACACGGTCGAGGATTTCTATGCCGCTATCGGCTACGGCGGCGTGTCGCTCATCCGCATGATGCCGCATATAAAAGACGAGTATAACAAGATAGTCAAGGCGTCCGCTCCGCCGGAAATAGTGCTCACCCAGCCGAAAAAGCGCGTCAAGAGCAGCGAAGGCGTTATAGTCGAGGGCATCGACAACTGCCTTGTCAAGTTCTCGCGCTGCTGCAATCCGCTCCCGGGCGACAGTATAATCGGCTTTATTACCCGCGGCCACGGCGTGTCGATCCATACGCGCGACTGCAGCAATGTCCCGAAGGATCTCGAGCATTGCGGCGATAAAGACAGATGGATAAACGCATATTGGGACAGTGCCATAAAAGAGGATTTCCGCGCAACGCTCATGATATCCTGCCTCAACAGGGTCGGCATGCTCGCGGATATCTCCGTCCAGCTCGCCAATATGCATGTCATGATAAATGATATAAACACAAGGAATTTCAAGGACGGCAGAAGCACGTTCTCTATGACCATAACCGTCTCGGGAATCGAGCATCTCAAGAGCGTCGCCGCCAAAATCGAGCGAATCGACGGCGTGCTCAGCGTCGAGAGAGCCGCAACCTGATGCCAATTATCGCAAGTCCAAGGGGGAATCACCGTGAGAGCTGTTGTTCAGCGCGTCACATCGTCAAAAGTTTCCGTTGACGGAAAGACCGTCGGCGAGATAGGCAAGGGCTTCAATGTCCTGCTCGGCGTTGTCGAGGGCGACACCGATGAGCAGGCGGCGTTGCTCGCCGGCAAAATAGCGCGCTTGCGCGTATTCGAGGACGAAAACGGAAAAATGAATCTCAGCGTCAACGATGTCGGCGGCGAGATTCTCGCCATATCGCAGTTCACTCTCTGCGCCGACTGCAAAAAGGGCAACAGACCGTCATTCACGCTCTCTGCCGCGCCCGATGAAGCGAACAGATTATATGAGCTGTTCTGCTCCGAGCTCTCCGCGAACGGAGTCAAGAAAGTCGAAAAAGGTATCTTCGGCGCAGATATGGCGGTCGATATAGCGAACGACGGTCCCGTCACTATCATGCTTGATACCGATATATGGAGGAAAGACAAATGATGAAAATACACACTCTGCCCATGGGACCCGTCCAGGCGAACTGCTATGTCGTTATAGACGAACACAGCGGCGAGGCGTCGGTTATCGATCCCGGCGACTACACGGATGAATTGAAAGCGGTTCTCCGCGATGAAGTGAAAAATCTCAAGTATATTCTTCTCACCCACGGTCACTATGACCACATCCTCGGCGTCGCGCATATAAAAGACGACTACCCGGATGCGAAAATAGCTATCCACCCCTATGACAGCGCCTGCCTCAAGTGCGAGGATATCAGCCTCGCGACCCATGTCGATCACGGCATCCAGAAATATGTCGATTACGACCTGCTCGCGGAAGAGGGCTTTGAGGCGAAGATAGGGGATATCACTCTCCACGCTATCCACACCCCCGGACACACCCTCGGCGGCGTGTGCTATCTCGAAGAAACCGAGCGCGTGATGTTCTCGGGCGATACTCTTTTCTGCCGCACCGTCGGCAGAACCGACCTCCCCGGCGGCGACTGGCAGGCTATGGTCGAAAGCCTTAAGCGCCTTGCCGCCCTTGACGGCGAATATACCGTCTATACCGGGCATAACCGCTCCACCACGCTCTCCGAGGAGCGGGTCAGAAACAGATATTTAAGAAAAATACCCGGAGGAGAGCTTTAAGGAAACGCCTATGATTCTATATATCTGCGGTCACGATTTCCATTATGAGATGGAGAATCTTTGCCGCGTGTTCTTTCCTAATGAAAAGATAACAGTCTCGGACACTCTGCCCGAAGGCGGAGCGCCCGAGGTCGAAACATATCTCGAAGGCGCGAGCGGCGGATATTCCGTGCGCGTGCGCGTCAATGTCGGGGATAAGACCGAGACCCGCTCGGCGGAGGTTCCAAAGACGGACGAGCCCGAAAAGGACGAGTGCGAGCGCACCATGGCTCGCGAGCTTTTTTCTGCTCTGAGCGCCGTTACAGGCTATGTCCCGCCCTGGGGCATACTCACCGGCGTGCGCCCGTCAAAGCTTATGCTGAAGCTCATTGAATCTCTCGGCGAAAAGGGCGCGTATGATTATTTTACAAAAAAGCTACTTGTCAGCGAGCCGAAAGCGCGCCTTGCGCAGAGCGTCGCGGGCACGGAGCAGGAGATAGCCGCCATCGGGGATGAGCGCTCGTTCAGTCTCTATATCGCGATACCGTTCTGCCCGTCAAGGTGCAGCT
>DKDF01000085.1:0-9313 GCA_002451755.1 Ruminococcaceae bacterium UBA6855 | reverse complement strand
CAAGGTGCAGCTATTGCTCGTTCGTCTCCCATTCGATAACCAACGCCAACGCCGCAAAGCTTCTGCCCGTCTATGTTGACGATCTGTGCAGGGAGCTCGAGATAACGGGAAAAATCGTCCGCGATATCGGACTGCGGCTTGAGAGCATATATATCGGCGGCGGAACGCCGGGTATTCTCAGCGCGGAGCAGATGGAAAAGGTCTGCTCGGCAGTCGAAAGCAGCTTCGATTTGTCTGCTATACGCGAATATACCGTCGAACTCGGCAGACCCGATACCGTGACGCAGGAGAAGCTCGATGTTCTGCGCGCCCACTCGGTCGACAGAATAAGCATAAATACCCAGACCCTCAACGATTCCGTGCTCGAATCGGTCGGCAGAAAGCATACCGCGGCGGATTTTTTCGCCTCTTATGCCCTCGCCGAGAAGAGCGGGTTTGAAAATATAAATGTCGACCTTATCGCGGGACTCCCCGACGATACGCTCGAAAGCTTCAAAAAATCCGTTGACGGCGTCGTCTCGCTCGCTCCCGCGAATATAACTGTCCACGCCCTCGCTTTGAAATCCGCGTCCACTCTCAGAGAACACGGTCACGCAGTCAGCGAAGGGGAGACGGCGGGGAAGATGATTGACTATTCCCATGCTGTTCTCTTCGATAACGGCTATATTCCTTATTATATGTATCGCCAGAGCCGCTGCGTCGGCAATCTCGAAAATGTCGGCTGGTGCAAGCCCGGTATGGAGTGCAGATACAATGTCTTCATGATGGAGGAGACGCATACTGTCCTCGCCGCCGGAGCGGGCGCCGTAACAAAGCTCAAAAAGCCCGGCAGCAACTATATCGAGCGTATTTTTAACTACAAATATCCATATGAATATAATGCCCGGTTTGACACTCTGATGGAGCGCAAGAAACGCATATCGGAGTTCTATTCGGAAATATTCGGTTCGCAGTCGTCTGCGGATAAATAAGGTGATAAGTTGAAATCTCTCGTAAAAATAAACTCAATGGCGGCAAACGACCCCGCTTCTCTCGTTTCAAAAGCCGAGGAGCGGTATTTGGGCAGGCTCGATGAAATAGCCGAGCGCATATTCTCCGACCGCGAAAAGCGTATAGTCATGCTCGCGGGTCCCAGCGCGTCGGGCAAGACGACCACCGCCGGGCTTATAGCCTCGCGGCTTGAATCGCGCGGCGCAAAGGCTTTCACTGTCTCGCTCGACGATTTTTATCATGATCAGCGCGATGCCATTCTCGACGAAAACGGCAAGCCAGATTATGAAACTGTCAACGCCCTCGATATCGCACTCATTGACTCGTGCCTTGAGGATATCATCAAAAACGGCACAACAAGACTGCCGCATTTCGATTTCGTCAGCGGCAGGCGCAGCGGCTTCTCCGACCCGATAACGCTCGGCAAGGACGATGTGCTGATAGTCGAGGGTATCCATGCCCTGAACCCGGTCATAACCGACTCTCTGCCGAGCGAAAATCTGATGAAGCTTTATGTCAGCGTCTCGTCCCGTATTGCCGATGAGGACGGGGATGTACTCATGTCGAAGCGCGATCTGCGCTTTGTCCGCCGCCTCGTTCGGGATTATTACCACCGCGCGAGCAGCGTCGAGCGGACATATGACCTCTGGGGGAGCGTCCAGCGCGGCGAGGATAAGTATATCTTCCCTTACAGCCACCTGGCGGCAGAGAAGATAGACTCGCTCCATGCCTATGAGCCGTGCGTGTTCCGCGCCCTTGCCGTGCCGATGCTGAGCGGTGTAGGGAGCGGCAGCGAGTGGTATGACGAGGCGCAGATGATGATAGAACGCCTTGAGAGATTCGAGCCTCTTCCGGTCGACGTTATTCCCGCAAACTCGCTGCTTCGCGAATTTATGGATTAAACAATTGTTAAATTTTTCAGCATATTGTTGATAATATCGCCCTCAAACGATATAATTAGGAACGGTTTTAAGAAAGAAACGAACAGCAAGGAGGTTTACCCTTGGCAGAAAGAAAGAAACAGTCGCTCTTGAACGGCGCAATAATCCTTGTCATCTCGACCCTCGTGGTCAAGGTGATAGGTCTCTGCTTCAAGATGCCGCTGGGCAGTATGCTCGGACTCGTGGGATACGGATATTTCACCTCGGTCTATGCCATCTATACTCCCATCTATTCAATTTCCATGGCGGGTCTGCCGATAGCGGTGTCGCGCATGGTCGCGGAGGATGTCGCACTCAATCATTACCGTGAGGCGCGCATGACGCTCAAAACGGCGCGCAAGATATTCCTTCTCGTCGGAACCGCGGGTACGCTGCTCATGGTCATTATCTCCATTCCATATGCCGCGTTCATCTCGGATATAAGAAACCTGCCCGCGATGATAGCCGTCGCCCCGTCGATATTCTTCTGCTGCTATGTCTCGGCTTACAGAGGATATTACGAGGGTCTGCGCAACATGATTCCGACCGCCATATCCCAGGTTATCGAGGCTCTCGGCAAGCTTGTTATCGGACTTGTTTTTGCAAAGCTCATCATGTCCTACGGCGAGAGCGCCTATAACAGTGCCGTTGCCGCAGGCTCGGCTACCGCTACAGTGTTCGGCAAAGAGGTCTCGTCTCTCAACGAGGCTTTCAGCGTAACATATCCGTGGGCTGCCGCCGGCGCAATACTCGGCGTTACTCTCGGCTCGCTCCTGAGCCTTATCTATCTCGGCATCCGCCACAGAGCAAGGGGCGACGGTATAACCCGCCTCGAGCTCGTCAATTCCCCGAAGCCGCCCGCAAATCATGCCATAGCCAAGAACATGATAACCATAGCGGTGCCGATTCTTTTGAGCTCGCTCGTTCTCAACGCGACTAATCTTATCGACGCCGTGACCATCCAGAACCGCCTGCTCCACGCTATCGAGAGCGGTCAGGATACAATATACAATTTATATAAGCAGTGCATCGATGCCGATGTCGCGAGCGGTACCTTAAATCTTTCGGACAGCAAGGGCTTCATGAGCTATCTCTACGGCGCATATAACACCGCCGTGGACTTCAAGAACCTCGTCCCGATGATAACTGTCTCCCTTGGCGTCAGCGCGCTTCCCGCCCTCGCGGAGGCGTGGACGATGAAAGACAAGGCGGCTGTTAAGAGCGCCGTAAATACCGTTATAAGAGTCTCAATGCTAATAGCTCTGCCCGCCGGTATCGGCATGGGCGTGCTCGCCGAGCCCATACTTACTCTTATCTACGGCCGCGGCAGAATGGCTGCCGATATTCCGATGATAGCGCCCATGGTCGCCGTCTTCGGCTTCACGACTGCATTTATGTCCATTTCGACCCCGCTGACGAACCTTCTTCAGGCGGTCGGCAGAACTGATATCCCCGTAAAAACAATGCTCGTCTCCGCAGTCGTCAAGATAATCTGCAATTTCGCCCTCGTCGGCATACCGGGCATCAACTTCAACGGCGCGGTTATCGGAACCGTCCTGTTCTATGTTATAAACGTCATTCTCAATATAATCGCCGTTATAAAAGTCACTAAAGTCCGCATTGATATAATGTCCGATTTAATAAAACCGCTTATCTCCGCCGCCATGTGCGGTCTCGCGGCGTGGGCGGCTTACGGTCTGCTCGGCAAATATGTGCTCAAGAGCGTCAGCCACGGCGCGGATATCGCGCTGCTCGCCGCTATCATAATCGCCGTTATGGTGTATGCGATAGCTATCATTGTTTTCAAGGGTATCGTGCGCGAGGATATAGAATCTTTGCCCGCAGGCGAAAAAATTGCAAAAGTACTTGAAAAATATGAACTTTTGGGTTAGAATATTTCCTGCCGATAAAATCAGACAGGGGATCATATGGTAGACTTTAAGCAGAAAGAAAAATACGATATAAACGATCTCCTTGAGATCATGCGTCTGCTCCGTGCTCCGGGCGGCTGCCCGTGGGATGCACAGCAGACTCATATGAGCATCCGAAAGAACCTTATCGAAGAGACCTACGAAGTTATCGAAGCTATCGACAAGGACGATAAGGAGCTGATGATCGAAGAGCTCGGCGATCTGCTCATGCAGGTCGTGTTCCACGCTCAGATGGAGCAGGAGGCGGGCAACTTCGATTTCGACGATGTCACCGACGGCGTGTGCAAAAAGCTCATCGAGCGCCACCCGCATGTTTTCGGCGAGGTCGAGGTCTCCGGTGTCGGCGATGTGCTCAATAACTGGGATGCCATAAAGCGCCGCTCAAAGGGACAGAAAAAGGGGAGCGAGCCTATGCTCAGCATCCCGCGTGAGCTTCCCGCGCTTATGAGAGCGACCAAGATTCAGCAGAAAGCGGCGGCGGTCGGCTTTGACTGGGACGATGTTTCCGACGCTCAGCAGAAGGTGTTCGAGGAGGCAAAGGAGCTTTCCGAAGCTATCGAATCGGGCGACAAAGAGCATATCTTTGAAGAGCTCGGCGATCTGCTTTTCTCTGCCGTCAATGTCTCGCGCTTCGTCAAGTGCGATGCCGAGGAGGCGCTGACTGCGGCTTCCGATAAGTTTATAGCTCGTTTTATCCGCGTCGAACAGCTTGCGCGCGAGCGCGGCATCGATATGGAGTCCGCTCCGCTCGAAAAGCTCGACGAACTCTGGGATGAAGCCAAGGCAGAGAGCAGAAAATAATAACGATGACTGTGTCCAACGGACATTGCATAAAAAAGAAAAGAAAAAACAAAAGGAGAAACACGTAATGAATAAGACAGAGTTTATCGCTGCCGTTGCAGCAAAAGAGGGACTTGAGAAGAAGACCGCCGAGAAGGCTGTCAACGCTGTTATCGCTTGCATCGGCGATGCTCTCGCATCGGGCGACAAGATCCAGATCGCAGGCTTCGGCACTTTCGAGGTCAGAGAGCGCGCAGCCAAGACTGCCCGTAACCCCAGAACCGGCGAGACCATCGATGTCCCCGCATGCAAGGTTCCCGCTTTCAAGGCCGGCAAGGGTCTTAAAGATAAAGTTGCTGAATAATCAACTGACTTTTCAGGGGCAGAGATGCCCCTGATTTTTTTAACGTTCTAATGTTCTGAAAGGGTGCGGCTTATGCCGCTTAATGTTATGAGACTTGATAAGTATCTTAAAGTGTCGCGCCTGATAAAGCGCCGCACCGTCGCAAACGAGGTCTGCGACGCAAAGCACGTCACGGTAAACGGCAAAATAGCCCGCGCGTCTTATGATGTGAAGGTCGGCGATGTCATTGAGATATCCATGGGTCAGAATGTGACCCGCGCGCGTGTTCTCAATGTTGCCGAGACCGTCCGCAAAGAGGACGCCGCCGCGATGTACGAAATTCTGTAAATCGGTCATAATCGAGAGCCTCCCGCCGTATTATTAACGGACGGGAGGTTTTGTTTATGACGGAAGAAAACAAAGTTCAGGCATTGCCACACAATCTTATAATGGAAAACAGAAATCGCCTGACCGTCTCCGGCGTGTCCGATGTGGACAGCTTTGACGAGCAGACGGTCGTGATATTCACGCAGATGGGGGAGCTGACCGTGCGCGGCAGCGACCTGCATATAATCAATCTCAATGTCGACAGCGGCGAGCTGAGCCTTGAGGGTACGGTCAATTCGCTGACCTATTCAGATGAACAGCCCGGAAAAGGCGGATTTTTCAGCCGCGTGTTCCGCTGATGGAGTATATCCAGGGGCTGGACGGCCAGATATCCGTCTTTCTGCATTCGCTCGGCATCGGCTTTCTGCTCGGAGTGTTCTACGATGCCGTGTGCGCCGTCCGCGCCGTTCTGCCGGGCGGGCGAAAGGTCATATTCGTGACCGATATTCTATATGTAATAATCTGCGCCTTTGCTTCGTTTTGTTTTATGCTCGTGCTCAATGACGGGCGCACCCTGCTCTATATCCTCGCGGCGCAGCTGCTCGGCTTTGCAGCCGAACGCCTGAGTCTCGGCGCGGCGGCAAAACATCTCGGTCTGCTCATTTCGTCAAAGCTCAGAAAGCTCTTCTGGCGGATAAAAGACGCCGTTAGCAAGCCGCTTTGCAGCTTAAAAGAAAAAATATCACAGAAATTAACGCCGCCCGGGGAAAAAGACGGAATAATGTCAAATAAAAATGAAAAAAATATGAATTACCTCTTGAAAAAGGGGCGCAATGTGTTGTATACTTTGAATAGGCAAATATGCCCCAAAGCAAGGAAACAGAAGGTCAAAGGGAAACGTAAGAATGTCGGAGAAAAAGCGCAGACTCAAAAAAAGGCATAGCACCATACTGATGATCGTGTTCGCGGTCGCAGTGTGTTATTTCCTTATATCCTTTATAGTCATGCAGTCCGATATCAGATCTCAGGAGAAGTACAATGCTCAGCTCAGAACTCAGCTTGCCGATAAAAAAGCCGAGAATGAGGAGCTTGAAAAGCTTGTCAAGAGTTCGGATCTCGATGATTATGTCGAGCAGATAGCAAGGCGCGAACTCGGCTATGTTTTCCCGGATGAAAGGGTATATTACAACGAACAGCAGTCGGCTGACAAGTAAAAAAGGGGAGCAGCGTACTATTATGCAGATCGAGCAGGGAAGTGTTGTTAAGGGTAAGGTGACCGGTCTTACCGATTTTGGTGCATTTGTTGAACTTGAGGGCGGAAAAACGGGCATGATCCATATTTCCGAGGTCTCAACATCTTATGTCAAGGATATCAGAGAGCATTTGCAGCTAAACCAGGAAGTTACGGCAAAGGTCATTTCGATCAGTCCCGAAGGCAAGATAGCCCTTTCGATAAAGAAGCTCAATGCTGACAATAACGGCGGCGATCGTCCTCAGCGCAGACCTCGTACTTCGGGCGACAGACAGGGTCAGCAGAACAGACCGCATCAGCAGTCCTCCGGCCAGCGCAGACCGCCTCAGCAGGGCAGACAGGTCGAAGCCGTCAATCAGGAAACTTCGGGCAATCAGTCCTTTGAGGATATGATGGCAAAGTTCAAGCAGATCAGCGATGAAAAAATGACCGATCTGAAAAGATCTTCCGATTCCAAGCGCAGCGGTGGCTATTCGAGGCGCGGCGGCGGCAGACAGTAAAAATGCATTATCAGGCGGGCGTTCAGCCCGCTTTTTTGATTTAAGAAAAAGGAGCGATCTTGTGATTATCAAAAATGCCGTTATACATACGGTAACGAACGGTATTATCGAAAACGGATACATCGAGTTTGATGAAAAAATAATCTCCCTGGGCGATATGAAGGACTGTCCGCAGGGTGAAGCTTATGATGCCAAGGGCGCGGCGCTCTATCCCGGCTTTATCGATGCCCATACCCATATCGGCATTACAGAGGATTCGCTGACCTTTGAGGGCGAGGACTGCAACGAGATGACCGATCCCGTTACCCCGAATCTCAGGGCGCTCGATGCCGTCAACGCGCTCGACAGATGCTTTGAAGAGGCGAGAGATGCGGGCGTTACCTGCGTGCTGACCTGCCCGGGCAGCGCGAACCCCGTAGCCGGTCAGATAGCGGCGATAAAGACCCACGGCGTGTGCATCGACGATATGGTCGTCAAGGCTCCCGCCGCGATGAAATTCGCCCTCGGCGAGAATCCCAAAACCGTCTATAACGAGAAAAAGATGGCGCCCAGCACAAGAATGGCGACCGCCGCGATAATCCGAGAACAGCTGACAAAGACCCGCGAATATATCAAAAAAGATAAGGCGAGCCGCGAATTCGACGCGAAGCTCGAAGCCCTCGCTCCGCTGTTTGAGGAGCATATGCAGATGCATATCCACGCCCACCGCGCCGACGATATCTTCACCGCCGTGCGTATCGCCGAGGAGTTCGGGCTCGATTACTGCGTTGTCCACTGCACTCAGGGTCATCTTATCGCCGACAGACTCGCGAAAGCCGGAGTCAAGGCGTTCAGCGGGCCTCTCATCAGCGACCGCTGCAAGCCCGAGCTCAAAGATTCCACTCCCGCAACCCCCGGCGTGCTCAGCAAAGCGGGCGTAAAGACCGCTATAGTCACCGACCATCCCGTTATCCCTATCCAGTATCTGCCGCTGTGCGCGGGACTTGCCGTGCGCGAGGGCATGACTCATGATGATGCGCTGAGAGCCATAACAATAAATCCCGCCGAGATGTGCGGAATCGCCGACCGCGTCGGATCGCTCGAAGTCGGCAAGGATGCCGATATGAGCCTGTTCGATTCCGACCCGCTGACCCTCTTTGCAAAGCCGCTGCTCGTTGTCGGCGACGGTGAGATCCTCATGGAGGGAAAGCCCAATGCGTGAGATAGATGTCAGCCTCATAACCGAAGCGGTCAGCCGCGCGTGCATCAGCGCCAACAAAGTCCTGCCCGATGACCTCGCAGAGCTTATAAAAAAGAGCGCCGATACGGAAACGGACGATGTTCCAAAAGATATAATGTGCCGCCTGTGCGATAATCTCTGCGCCGCAAAGGAGCTGGATATCCCCATCTGTCAGGACACCGGAATGGCTGTTATCTTTACAAAAATCGGTCAGGATGTCCACTTTGTCGGCGGCAGCTTTAAAGATGCCGTCAACGCCGGAGTCGCAAAAGGCTATACCGAGGGCTATCTCAGAAAGTCGGTCGTTGCCGATCCGCTCAGGCGCGTCAATACCGGCGACAACACCCCGGCTGTTCTGCATATCGAGCTTGTCGAGGGCGATAAAGTTGAGCTGACTGTCGCTCCCAAAGGCTTCGGCAGCGAGAATATGAGCGCACTTAAAATGTTCACTCCCTCCGCCTCGCGCGAGGATATTATAGATTATGTTGTCGATGTCGTTCGCCGCGCGGGGAGCAACCCCTGCCCGCCGATGGTCATAGGCGTCGGTATCGGCGGCGATTTCGAGCAGTGCGCGCTGCTCGCCAAAAAGGCTCTCTGCCGCCCGGTCAGCGAGCCGAACGCCGATGAGTATTACGCCGCGATGGAATCGGAGATACTCGAAAAGGCAAATGCCCTCAATATAGGTCCGCAGGGCTTCGGCGGCAAGACGACCGCGCTGAGTGCCGCCGTCGAATGCGCCCCGACCCATATCGCGGGATTGCCCGTCGCGGTCAATATCGGCTGCCATGTCACCCGCCATGTGACCGTTGTTGTCTGATATCTTGCCTTATTATAGAAAATTTGTAAATTTTTTAGAAATGCAGCTCTTTACTCTTTATTTTTTTAGTCATATGTGCTACAATACAGTCAGAGACAGAAGTCTCCAATAATTCTAAGGGGCTGACATTATGAAAATAGTTATTACTGGACGCAAGTGTTCGCCGAGAGAATCATTCAAGGAGAGAGCGGAGAAAAAGCTTGCCAAGGTAGAGCGTTTCTTCGGCGACGAGGG
>DKDF01000095.1:14674-23833 GCA_002451755.1 Ruminococcaceae bacterium UBA6855 | reverse complement strand
CATCGAAAAAGATGGGAACAGCCAAAAAATCTTCCAAAAAGAAGAATAAAAAGCCGAATAAAAAGGCCGGCAGGATAGCTCTGCTGGTTATCCTCTGCGTGCTCGTCGTCGGTATGCTCACCGCGGCGATAATCGGAGGTTATGTTTTCTTCAATATCGTGTCTTTTGCCCACGGCGAGATCGCGATAAACCTCGACGACTACAAGGCGAATCAGAACCAGACCTCGTTCGTCTATGCCTATGACAGCAACAACGAGCTCGTTGAAATGGCTCAGCTCCACGGCGAGGAGAACAGAATATGGGTCGATTTCGACAAGATGCCGGAAAATCTCAGAAACGCTTTCGTCTGCCTTGAGGACAAGCGTTTTGAGAAGCATCACGGCGTCGACTGGCTGCGCACTTTCGGCGCGGCAACCGGACTTTCAACCGGCGGCGGCTCGACAATAACCCAGCAGCTCGTCAAGAACGTGACCAACGACAAGGAGGTCACGGTCGTCCGAAAGTTCAAGGAGATAGAGCGCGCTCTGAACCTTGAGCAGCACTACAGCAAGGACGCTATACTTGAGGCTTATCTCAATACACTTTATCTCGGCAACGGATGCTACGGCGTCCAGACCGCGAGCGAGACTTATTTCGGCAAGGATGTCAGCGAACTGAACCTTGCCGAGTGCGCGACCCTTGCGGTCATAACAAAAGCGCCGACGAAGTATAACCCTCTGCTCAATCCCGAGGCGAACAAAACGCGTCAGGAACTCTGCCTCAAATATATGCTCGAAGAAAAGGCGATAAGCAAAGAGGAATATGAAGAAGCGGTCAACTATAAGCTCGTGTTCACAAACAGCGAGGGCTATGTCCCGAAGCCGGGCAAGACCAAGACCACTACTGAGGACAAGAACACCGAGAAGGAATATCAGGATTTCTATGTTGACTATGTCATCAAGACCGTCTGCAAGGATCTGATGAGCAAATACGGCTACACCTACCGCCAGGCGATGGAGAAGATAAACTACGGCGGACTCAAGATATATTCCGCCGCCAACCCCGATGTTCAGGAGGTCCTCAACACCGTATATTCAAACAGGATCGCTTTCGATAAGGAGGCTGACACCGCCGAGCATCCCGCAGCTCAGTCTGCGGCAACCGTCATGGACTATGAGGGCAGAATCGTCGGCATAGTCGGACAGGCTGGAGAAAAGAACGGCAACCTCTGCCTCAACAGAGCGTCCGAGTCCCCGAGACAGCCCGGTTCGTCCATAAAGCCCCTTTCAACCTATTCTCTCGCGCTCGAGAAGAACTATATCAACTGGTCGAGCATGATCCTCGACTATTCTATCTATCAAAACGGCAAGCTTTGGCCGCAGAATGCGGACGGCACGAACGGAAGCAAGAAAGAGATAACCGTCCAGTATGCTATCCAGAAGTCGTTCAATACCGTGCCCGTCAGAATAATTACGGAGATGCTCGGCGTCAACGAAGCCTATAACTTCATGAAAAAGACGTTCCATCTGACAACTCTTGATGATTCTGCGGATGCAAATATCGCGCCCCTTGCAACCGGCGCTCTGACAAACGGCGTCACTACTGTCGAAATGGCGGCGGCATATGCCGTGTTCGGCAACAACGGCTATTACTACGAGCCTTATTGCTACTATAAAGTCACAAATGCCACGGGTACGGAAGTCCTGCTCGAAACGAAGTCCGAGCCCGAGAGAGTTCTCAGCGAGGATACCGCAGAGGTCATGCGCGAACTGCTCAAGACCGTCCCGGCAAGGGATTTCCGCAAGAGCAAGAATCTCGGCAAGTTCGAGCTGATGAGCAAGACCGGTACCACGAGTGACACCAAGGACAGCTGGATAGCCGGCGGCACGCCCTACTATGTCTGCGCAGTCTGGCTCGGCTACGATAAGCCCAAGGTCATTCCGTTCAGATACAGTGCCTCCGGACGAGTCTATATCGAACTGCTCGACCGCATCCACGCGAACCTGCCCGTCAAGGAGTTCCCCAAGACCGGCAAGGTCGAGGAGAAGGACTACTGCAAGAAGACCGGGCTTCTCGCTTCGCCCTCGTGCAAGGAGACCGCGAAGGGATATTATAAGAAGTCCGCAATGCCTGCCGAGTGTACCGCATGCGGCGGCGGATCCGTCAGCGAGGTCGTCAGCGGAGTCGGCGAGGCGGTCAGCAATATTATCGATTCCATCCTTCCGACAAGCCCGCGTTCGGACGATTAAACTCAACCTGCGGCGAAAAAATATATAAACGGCCGCACCCGATAACGGTGCGGCTAATTTTTAATTAAGAGGTATTTTATGATAATCCTGTCGGTAGATTACGGAGATACGCGAACGGGAATAGCCGTCTGCGACAAGACCGAATTTTTGGCGTCTCCCGTGACCGTTATAACAGAAAAAGAATCCGAGCCGCTGATTGAAAAAATAACAGAGATAGCAAAAGAGAAAAAGGCGGAGCTGATAGTTGTCGGTCTGCCCGTCAATATGGACGGCACCCACGGCGAGCGCGCTCAGCGCTGCGAGAATTTCGCGGCGGCTCTGAGCGAGTTTTCGGGAATAGAGACCGTGATGCGCGACGAACGCCTGACAACGGTCTCGGCGCATAACGCCCTGAATGTCACAAACACGCGCGGCAAGAAGCGCAAGGCTGTCGTCGATGCCGTCAGCGCCGTGATGATTCTCCAGGATTATCTCGACTATCGGCGCATCAATCGCCTTTCCTGAACAGCTCTTTTATGCCCATGAGCAGCAGAAAACCGCCGAATATTTTCCCGGGAATATTGCTGTTCATGTGCGATACCGCGAGACTGCCGAGCAAAACTCCCGGCAGACCGCCCGCGGCAAAGAGCAGAACGCTTTTCCAGTCGATGAGCTTTTTGAATGAATAAACTATGCTCGAAAGCACCGCGCAGGGGATGAAAAATAATAGATTTATGCCCTGTGCCTTGAGCTGCGGCATGCCGAGCGCGAGCACGAGATAGAGCACAAGCACTCCGCCTCCGCCGAGCCCGAGACTGCCGGCGAGACCCGAGAAAAAAGCTGCCAGTATAGTTTTCATCGCATCAGCATCCTCACTCCCGCCCAAAGCATGAAAAGGGCAAAAATCTTGCCGAGTATTTTCGTCGGTATCTTCGGCAGAATGAAAGAACCGAGAACGCTTCCTATAAGCCCCGCCGGGAGATAGGGGAGCGCGTCGCCGAATGTGACTTTCCCTGTGTAAATATATATTCCCGCGCTCGCCGCGGTCAACAGCATAATGAGCGCCACCGCGTTTGCCTGCGCTCTGTTTTGCTCCATTCCGCTTTTTCTGAGCATCGGTACGGCAATCATCCCGCCGCCGGCTCCGAGCGCGGAGTTGACAGTCCCGATGGCGAGGCCGCCGATAATTTTTGTTATTCCTTTCATTTTCTCAGCTCCTTTTTCCTATTTTGCCCGCTGCTGTTCTAATAATGCCGCGACTCTCCGCATATTCTTTTGTGGGGGTGTCGGTATGGTGATAAATTTCAAAAAGCGTTCGAGGCTCGTCGCTCTCGGTATCGCGGCGGCGGTTGTAATAATGGTTATATGCTTCGTGATGATATCCTCGCGCGGCTCCGGATATGCGCGCAGGGTCTCTTCAAATGCGCTTCGCACAGTGACTGTTATCGTTGATGCAGGTCACGGCGGCATGGACGGCGGCGCGACTGCGGCGGACGGAACGGTTGAAAAAGATATAAATCTGTCCATAGCCCTGAAGCTGCGCGATATGCTCGACACTGCGGGCTACAATGTTATTATGACCCGCGAAACGGACGACGATATAGCCGATGACTCCGCAAAAACCGTGCGCCAGCAAAAGGTCTCGGATATAAAAAACAGAATGAAAATCATCGAACAGACGCCCGATGCTCTGTTCGTGAGCATACATCAGAACCACTACGGCGGCCCGTCCTACAGCGGTGCGCAGGTGTTCTATTCAAAAAACAACCCGGAGAGCGAAAAACTGGCGAAGGCGATTCAGCAGGATATCCGCTCGCTTATCCAGCCTCAGAATCAGCGCGCCGTCAAGCGCACGGGCACTGAGATATATCTGCTCTATCATGCGAAGTCTCCGGCTGTTATGGTCGAATGCGGCTTTCTCTCGAACGCCGCCGAGACGCTGAAACTGAAAGACGATAATTATCAGAACGCCATGGCTTTTTCGGTCATGTGCGGTATAACAGACTATTTAAAACAAGATGAAAAACTGACGGAGGTAACATAAAATGGCAGGCAAGGCAAAATCGGTCTATATCTGCTCCGAATGCGGCTATGAAAGCCCAAAGTGGTTCGGCTGCTGCCCGGGCTGCGGCGAGTGGAACACCATGAACGAGGAGATAAAAGCACCCGCCGCCCCGGTGTCCAAGAGCGGCGCGAGCGCGCGGAGCGTCAAAACATATGCGCTCAGTGAGATAACCGCCGATGAGGAGATACGCTATCAGACGGGGCTTACCGAGCTCGATCGCGTCCTCGGCGGCGGAATAGTCAAAGGCTCGCTGGTGCTCCTGAGCGGTGACCCCGGCATAGGCAAATCGACGATTCTTCTGCAAATATGCCAGTATATCGGCAAGGATCTCGATATTCTCTATGTCTCGGGCGAAGAGTCGGTCTATCAGATAAAGCTCCGCGCGGACAGGCTCGGAGTCACAAGCCCGACCCTCACTCTCATGAGCCAGACCGATGTTCAGGCTATATGTGAGTATATAAATATCAACAAGCCCGGTCTTGTTATCATCGATTCAATACAGACTATGGTTATAAGCGACCTCAGCTCCTCTGCGGGCAGCGTCACGCAGGTGCGCGAATCGACTTCGATGTTCATGCGCACCGCGAAGAACAGCAATATCCCGATTATAGTCGTCGGTCATGTCAACAAGGACGGCAATATCGCGGGACCCAAGGTGCTCGAACATATCGTTGATGCGGTGCTCTATTTCGAGGGCGACCGAAATATGTCTTACAGAATCCTCCGCGCCGTCAAGAACCGCTACGGCTCGACGAATGAAATAGGCGTTTTCGAGATGCTCGACAGCGGACTTTCTCAGGTTGAGAATCCGTCTCTTATGCTCATTTCAGGCAGACCGAAGAACACTTCGGGCACCTGCATCGCCTGCGCTATGGAGGGCACCCGCCCGATACTCGCCGAGGTTCAGGCTCTTGTCAGCGCGTCAAGCTTCGGCAATCCCCGCCGTATGGCGACCGGCTTTGATTACAGCCGCATGGCTATGCTCTTAGCTGTCCTCGAAAAGCGAGCGGGCTATTTCTTCGGCAATATGGATGCCTATATAAATGTCATCGGCGGACTCAAGCTCGATGAACCCGCGACCGACCTCTCCGTCGCTCTGGCGCTTATTTCGAGCCTCAAGGATGTCCCGATAAGAGACGATGTGCTCGCTTTCGGCGAGATAGGTCTCGGCGGCGAGATTCGCTCCGTCAACCACTGCGAACAGCGCATAAAAGAGGCGGCCCGACTCGGCTTCAAAACCTGCATCATCCCGCGCCATAATTTCAAATCCGTGCCGGACAAGCTCAAAAAGGAGATAGAGGTCATCGGCGTCAAGAATGTCTATGAAGCGTTCGCGAACTGCGTTGACTGATGAATTTTATGACCCCTATAGAATCGCCGAACCTGCCGAAGAGTGGAATTACCCTCGCCGCAGTGAGCGTCGGAGCAGTGAAAGCAAAAGAATATCTTCTCTCGCGCGGTATCAGTGTGCTTGACATCCTGCCGTGCGCCGCGATAACCGACGGCACAGCTGCCCACGCCGATTTGCACTTATTGTATCTCGGCGGGCGAAAAATCATATTGAGCCGAGAGCAGTGTAACAACGCGGAAAAGCTCATTGAACTTGGCTTCGATGTGCAACTTCTCGACACCCCGCTCGGCGATAAATATCCTGCCGATGTGCCGCTCAATGCCGCGCTTTTCGGCAATTATGCGATACTCAATCCCAAGACCGTCTGCAAAAATATCGATTTTTCCGGGTGTAGTTTAATCCCCGTGCGTCAGGGCTACACAAAGTGCTCGGTAGTGCCCGTGACGGAAAACGCGATAATTACCGATGATGGGGCAATAGCCTCGGCGGCCGAAAAAAACGGACTTGCCGTACTGCTCGTCTCAAAGGGCGATGTTGCTTTGCCCGGGCGCGAATACGGCTTTATCGGCGGCCGCTGCGGACTTATTGCGCCCGATACAATGCTCTTCAATGGCTCGCTCGCGTCTCATAAGGACGGCGAAAAAATAAGAGCCTTTCTCTCTTCGTTCGGCGTGCGCGCGGAGGAGGCGGGGAACTTTCAATTAACTGATATCGGCTCAATACTTCCGCTCGCAGAGAGATAAGCCGAAAATCTTTCTGAAAATTACATTTTATTCCAAAATCCGATTTTTATTATTTGCCTTTGTGCTATCATATTTCGGAAAACTTCAGTGGAGTGATAACAACGAAAAAGGGACAGCTTAAAGGCGGCATCTTCCTCATTCTCGCCGCCGTTATATGGGGACTGTCGTTTGTGGCTCAGAGCGAGGGACTCGAGGTAATCGGAACTCTGACCTTCAACGGCATAAGAATGATCATGGGCGGCACGGTGCTCCTGCCGGTCATTGCGATAATGTCTGGAGCGCAGAAAGCAAAAAACAAAAAGCTCGGCTCGACCGAACAGAAAACGCCCGAAGAGAAGAAAAAAGACAGAAAGAATCTTATTGTCGGCGGACTTGTCTGCGGAACGGTTCTCTGCGTGTCGAGCAATCTTCAGCAGGCGGCGTTCGGCTATACAACTGTCGGCAAGGTCGGCTTCATAACCGCGCTCTATATGCTCTTGGTGCCGATAATAAGTCTTGTTTTCTTCAAAAAGCGTGTCAGTCTTCCCGTGTGGATAGGCGTCGGACTCGGCGTTGTCGGGCTTTATCTGCTGTGTGCGGGCGGCAAGGCGACTTTCGGCAAGGGTGAATTGCTCGCTCTCGCGTGCTCGGTCGGCTTTGCGATACATATTCTTGTTATCGACAAATATTCGGCTATAGTTGACGGAGTCAAGCTCTCGTGCGCGCAGTTCTTTGTCTCGGGCATAATATCCGTCATTCTTATGTTTATCTTTGAAAAGCCGAGTATCCACGCCATAATGAGCGCCGCGCCCTATCTGCTCTACACAGGTGTTTTGTCCTGCGGAGTGGCGTTCACTTTCCAGACCCTCGGTCAGCGTGATTCCGACCCCACGGTCGCTTCGCTCCTGCTGTGCCTTGAATCTGTGTTCGCCGTCATATTCGCGTGGGTGCTGATAGATCAGAAAATGTCAGTAAGAGAGCTCAGCGGCTGCATCATCATGTTCGTCGCAATAGTCCTCGCCCAGCTTCCCGCAGATGTGTTCAAGAGAAAGAAAAAGGCGTAATAAATCATAATTTTTATCCGACAGATCGTGTTATTGCATGGTCTGTCTTTTTCTGTATCCATTGATATCGTTGACAAAAAGCCAATATATGGTGTATAATTAAATGTGTATGATACAAAATAATGCGTAATAATGCGTAACAATCGGTCGGGGGATAACTCAATGGCAAAAGTCAAAAAGAGAGAAGAATACGGCGACGACAGCATTGAAATGCTCAAAGGCGCCGACAGAGTGCGAAAAAAACCGTCGGTTATTTTCGGCTCAAACGGTATCGAGGGCTGCGAGCACTCGGTGTTTGAAATAATCTCAAACTCCGTTGACGAGGCGCGCGAGGGCTTCGGCAATACGATTACCGTCACCCGCTTCGAGGATAAGTCCATAGAGGTTCAGGACTACGGACGCGGTATACCCGTCGAGTTCAACCGCAGGGAGAATGAGTATAACTGGAAGCTCCTGTTCTGCGAGCTGTATGCCGGCGGAAAGTATAACACCAACGACGGCGGAAGCTACGAGTACTCGCTCGGCACAAACGGACTCGGTCTTTGCGCCACGCAGTATGCCTCTGAGTATATGGAGGCAGAGGTTCACTCGAACGGCTATTGCTACCATCTGCAGTTCAAAGGCGGCGAGCCGGTCGGCGATATGATAAAAGAGCCGTATAATAAAAAGGATACCGGCACGCGTATAAAGTGGCGCCCCGACCTCGATGTGTTCACTGATATAAACATACCGCTTGAATATTTTCAGGATATGATGCGCCGCCAGGCGATAGTCAACGCAGGCATCAAATTCGTGCTCAGGAATCAGAAAGACTCGAAGTTTGAAACCTTCGAATATTTTTACGAAAACGGTATAACCGACCATCTCAAAGAGGTCGTCGGCAACAATGCCATTTCATCTGTCTGCACCTGGAGCGGCGAGCGCGTCGGACGCGACAGAGCGGATCAGCCCGAATACAAGCTCAAAATAAACTCCGCGCTCTGCTTCTCGAACAAAGTCCAGCTCAAGGAGTTCTATCACAACTCGAGCTACCTTGAACACGGCGGCGCACCGGATAAGGCTGTCCGTTCCGCTTTCGTGTCGCAGATAGACGCTTATATAAAAAAGAGCGGAAAATATCTCAAATCCGATTCAAAGATAAATTTCCAGGATGTCGAAGATTGTCTCGTGCTTGTCATCTCGTCATTCTCGACCATAGCTTCATATGAGAACCAGACGAAAAAAGCTATCACGAACAAGTTCATTCAGGAGGCAATGACCGAGTTCTTCAAGCATCAGCTCGAGGTGTATTTCATCGAAAACAAGCTCGATGCGGACAAGATATGCGATCAGGTGCTCGTCAATATGCGTGCGCGTGTACGTGCGGAGACGACAAAGCTCAATATAAAAGGCAAGCTCCAGTCGAGCAACGATATGGGCAGCCGCGTGCAGAAATTCGTTGACTGCCGCAGCAAGGATGTATCCGAGCGCGAGCTGTTCATAGTGGAGGGCGACTCGGCTCTCGGCGCCTGTAAGCAGGCACGCGACTCGTCTTTCCAGGCGATAATCCCCGTTCGCGGAAAGATACTCAACTGCCTCAAGGCGGAATATAACAAAATATTTGCAAACGATATCATAACCGATTTGATAAAGGTTCTCGGCTGCGGAGTCGAGGTCAAGTCGAAGTCGATGAAAGATATGGTCGCGTTCAATATCGACCAGCTGCGCTGGAGCAAGGTTATAATCTGCACCGATGCCGACGTTGACGGAT
>DKDF01000095.1:0-14571 GCA_002451755.1 Ruminococcaceae bacterium UBA6855 | reverse complement strand
ATCGCCGCTCTATGAGATAAACTCAAAGGACGAGACGTGGTTTGCCTATAACGAACAGGAGAAGCAGGATATCCTTTCTCAGCTTGAAAACAGCAAGTTCACCATCCAGCGCTCAAAAGGACTCGGTGAAAACGATGCGGACATGATGTCGCTGACGACGATGAATCCCGCAACCCGCCGCCTTATCCGCGTTGACCCGACCGACGCCCAGAAAACTGCCGAGATATTCGATCTCTGGCTCGGCGACAATCTCGCCGGCAGGAAAGAGCATATCGCACGCGACGGCGCGGCATATATCGACATGGCGGATGTTTCGTAACAGCTTAACTATTGAAAGGATTTTGATATAAATGGCGGGAAAAAGAGGCAAAAAAGAACCCCCGAAAAATGAAATCGATCCGCTCAAGAGCGGAGTTCATATCATCGGCGCGGGCGAAGTTGTCGAACAGCCGATAACCGATACAATTGAAACGAACTATTTCCCTTATGCGATGAGCGTCATCATGTCGCGAGCCATCCCGGAGATAGACGGCTTCAAGCCCTCGCACAGAAAGATACTCTATACCATGTACAAAATGGGTCTGCTCACCGGCGCTCGCTCAAAGTCGGCGAATATCGTCGGACGCACCATGCAGCTCAACCCCCACGGCGACGCCGCCATATATGAGACTATGGTCAGACTCTCGCGCGGCTATGAAGCTCTGCTGCACCCGTATGTCGATTCAAAGGGTAACTTCGGTAAGGCGTATTCGCGCGATATGATGTGGGCGGCTTCGAGATATACCGAGGCGAAGCTCGATCCAATAAGTGCCGAGCTTTTCAAGGATATCGACAAGGACACCGTCGATTTTGTCGATAACTACGACAGCACCATGAAAGAGCCGACCCTTCTGCCGGTTACTTTCCCGAGCGTGCTCGTCAATAATAACACCGGTATAGCCGTCGGTATGGCGAGCTCCATATGCTCATTTAACCTCGAAGAGGTCTGCCGCACGACTATCGAGCTTATCAGAAACCCCGACCACTGCGTTGCGGATACCCTCAAAGCGCCCGATTTTGCGGGCGGCGCGAAGATACTTTATGACCGCGCGAAGATTGAGGAGATTTATCGCACAGGCCGCGGCTCGTTCAAGCTCTACGCCAAATATACTTATGACAAGTCGAACAACTGCATTGATATAACGGAGATCCCGATGACCTCGACCGCAACGAGCGAGTCTATAATAGAAAAGGTTATCGACAGGGTCAAGGCGGGCGCGATAAGAGAGATAAGCGATATCCGCGACGAGACGGACAAAAGCGGTCTTAAAATAACAATAGATTTAAAGAGGGGGACGGACCCCGACAAGCTCATGCAGAAGCTCTACAGGCTCACTCCGCTCTCGGATTCGTTTGCCTGCAACTTCAATGTCCTGATTGCCGGTTCGCCCCGCGTCATGGGCGTCAAAGAGCTGCTAAACGAGTGGATTGCGTTCCGTATGGAGTGCGTCAGACGCAGAACTTATTTTGATCTCAAAAAAGCTAAAGACAAGCTGCATCTGCTGCGCGGACTTGAAAAAATACTTCTTGATATCGATAAGGCGATAAAGATCGTCAGAAATACCGAAGAGGAGGCGGAGGTCGTCCCGAACCTCATGATAGGCTTCGGAATCGACCGCATCCAGGCGGAGTATGTCGCGGAGATAAAGCTTCGCCATTTAAACCGCGAATATATCTTAAAGCGCACGCAGGATATCGAGGATCTTGAAAAGATCATTGCCGATCTTGAGGATATCCTCGCAAAGCGCGGCAGAGTCGGCGCGATAATTATCGGCGAGCTTGAGGAAGTTATCAAGAAATACGGCAAGCCGAGAAAGACGGAAATTATCTACGCCTCCGATATCGCAGAAGAGGAAGAGGAGGAGCAGATACCCGATTATCCCGTAACGCTCTTCTTCTCGAAGCAGGGCTATTTCAAGAAGATAACCCCGCAGTCCCTGCGCATGAGCAGCGAGCAGAAGTTCAAGGAGGGCGATGAGCTCGCCCAGACTGTGGTCACGGATAACGCAAAAGAGCTTCTCTTCTTCACAAACCGCTGCCAGGTATATAAGGCTCGCGTCAACGACTTCAAGGAGACAAAGGCGAGCGCACTCGGCGACTATGTGGCGAGCACGCTCGGCATGGACGAGGGCGAGACGGCGGTCTATATGGTCGTGACCTCGGATTATTCCGGTCATATGCTCTTCTTCTTCGAAAACGGAAAAACGGCGAAGGTCGAGCTTTCCGCCTATCAGACGAAGACGAACCGTAAGAAGCTCATAAAAGCTTATTCCGACAAATCGCCTGTCGCGGCGATGCTCCATATCGAGAGCGATGTCGAGCTTGTTATAATCTCTTCCGCGGGCAGACACCTTCTGATAAACACCGGCGCGATTTCGTCCAAGACTACCAAGGACACTCAGGGAGTCGGCGTTATGAGCCTCAAGAAGGGTCAGAAAGTCATGACAGTCCGTGCGTATAAAGAAGGGGAGTTCGCCAAGGCGTACAGATATAAAACAAAGAATCTGCCCGCCGCCGGAGCGCTGCTGAGCGCGGAGGACAAGGGCGAACAGCTTGAGCTCGGAATATAAAAAAAGACCGTTTGCAAGGCTTCCCCGCAAAACGGTCGGCGGGAAAAGTCCTGCAAACGCATTGACTTCGGACTCTTGCCGCTGAGAGTAGTTTGCTCAGCCGCGCGCTGATAATACATCTTTCGGAAGGAAAATTTCTCCGTTCGGCAAAAGTTTTTGTAAAAACTATTGAAATGTGTCAAAGTATATGCTAAAATATTTTAGCAATTTGTGTTTGGAGGTTAACTTCATGGCAGTACATGAGATTATATTGGGCATAGTCCTCATTCTTCTTTCGGTCGCTATTATTGTTCTCGTCCTTCTTCAGGAGGGTAAGTCCGCAGGTCTTTCCGGCGCTATCGCAGGCGGCGCAGAGACTTTCTTCGGCAAGAACAAGAGCAGGACTATGGAGTCGAAGCTTGTGCTTATCACGAAGATCATCGCTATCTCTTTCTTCGTTCTCGCACTCGTTGCAACCCTGCTTCTTCTCTTCCTTTAATACAGGACAAGTAATATCTGAAAGCTGAACTTATGCGATCCTTCTGGGTCGCATTTTTTCATGTATAAATATAAAACGGCTCCGGGCTTCACAGATTTTCCGCGAAGCCCGGGGCTATGTGTGTTTAAGGGAGTTTTAATATTTAACCGAGATTCAGCTCAACGCGCCCTTTCGGGACATACATTATCGTTCTGCATCCGTTCGCGCGCCTGAATTCAACAACATATCCGCCCGTGAGGTCGAATCTGTAGCCGTAGGCGTTGTCGGCGAGGGTGTTTATTGTCGCGCTGTCGGTGAATTCTTTCGAGTCCTTCGGCATGAAATCGCCGCTCGTGTATGCGCTTATCACTTCGCCGTTGTCTTTGTTTCTCTCGGGCTTTGATTTGCCGTTGTCCCAGAAAGCGTTGAATATCGGCGTGGCGTATAAATCTCCGCCGACGGTCGTTTTGCCAATGTCCGCGACCCTGACGCTGACTATCGGCGATTTGTCGCCGAGCTTGTCATAGAGCCCGTGACTCTTGAGATACTCTACGGTGTTCGTCATCTCTTCGGTTATCGGAATAACTGTCTTGAATTTGCCGAAATCGCCGTATTCCGAGCCGTTCGTCATCGCCTCGTTTGCGTAGTTGCTGATTTTCCATGCGTTGCGGACATTGTCTGCCGGAGTATCAACATCGTCGATATCGGAAACATCCGCGTGAGCTTGGGTCGCCGTCACGACTTCGACTCCGTTCGACGCTATGTCGTGATAGAGGGCTACCGCGCCGAGCCACTTTGAGTCGGAGCAGAGTATTCTGTCCGCGCCGAGAGAAGTTATGTCGTTATATATCGCGCGGGCAAGCCCCTGTGTAAACTGCGGGTCAATTACCGTCTTCTCGTCCATCTGCCTTGAAAACAGAACGGGGAATACCTTTTCGCTATCGATGTTCAGCAGCTCATTTTTGATTTTGCCGTTCCAGTTCTCGGTGTTTTCGACGGAGTAGAGCGAGCGGTAGTCGCTGAGTACAACGGTCTGATATTCTCTTATGATCTCGCGCCCATTCTTGAGCTTGTATCTTATAATTACGGTGTTGTTCACGGTTCTTTCGGAATAATCCTCGCTCTGCGAAACGGCTCTTCTGCCGGAAGCGATGAGCTTTTTGTGCAGCTCGCGAACGGTCTTTATGTCGCTCTCGCTCCTGAATCCGCCGATAACCATGCGCGTGGTGTCGATGTTTGTGAGGTAGTAGCGCTTGTTGTTGGTGTTTACTATATTGCCTTTATCATCGACGGAATCATAGTAGCCCGAGTAGTCGCTGAAGGTCAGATCGTCGCTGTTTGACATATAGCTGCCGAGCAGTATGTCCGGCGCTGAGACCGACACGCTCTCGATTTTGTCTATATCCGGCAGACGACCGCTGTAGCCGAAAAATCCGGTGTAGAGCGAGAGCATAACAACGCAGGCGAGAGCCATGTGGATGAGCCCGTATTTCCATTCTTTTTTGATTATCTTGAAGCTTCGATTCAGCACAAAATCGAGAATGACGAATATCACGGCGCTCAAAAGCACGAATATCACGCTGTAAAGCAGATATTCTTTATTGGCAGCGGGTTTAAGCCCGACGGAGACCGCCATTGCAATCGCGGAGACCGAGACCATTGCGGTTATCACAAAGTTTGCTATTTTGCTCCTGCCGCTGAAGCCGCAAATCTCAACCTTTCTTTTTCTCAGCATCAAAAGCCCGAAAACAAACAGCAGGGCTGTCAGTATCGCCCAAAGTATGTATGGCTTTAGTGACGGTGCGCTCCAGCTTTTCAGCTTATCTGCGCTCATTGCGGAAAATCCGTTTGAGACGAATGTGCCGGAGCGAGTAAACGCGTCGTTGTTGAGAATCGGCAGATTGAGATACGACAGCACGCGCCCGAAAGGGGAGAGAGCCATGCTGATATCCTGGTTGTGGCTTGCCGACGGATAGAGCGCGTAGTTTGTGTTGCTCGGCGCGCCGAAGAGCAGATGTGGCACCGCGTTGTTGAGAAAATATACGGCGGCGATCGGAAACGCGAGAAAAGCGAGCGAGAATATGACGGATTCGCTTATTGTCCCTACACAGACCGAAACCGCCGCCGCTATAGTGACCCCCGCGAGAGCCGTTACAGTCATATGCACGGCGTAAAACAGCAGCGCGCGCCAGAGCATCACGGACGAGCCGAAGTAGGCGAGGTTCAGTATCGCCGAGACCGCGAGCGGGAGCAGCACCGCCGCTTCGAGCATTGCGGTGCCTGCGAGCCAATGAGCCGAAAACAGACCCGCGCGGCTGATGCCGAGGCTGAAATATATGTTGCTTTTTGCCTTGCTTGAGACGAATCTGAAAAGCATTATGCCCAGCGCGGCGGAGAGAACAACGACTGCCGCCGTGTAAAAATAGAGAATATCTGTCAGCATATAGTTGTCAGATCCGCCGATTATTAAAAATTTTCCGGATTCACGCAGAGCGTGAGCCGTCGGCGAACCGGCTTTGGACAGCGCCATGAACTGCCTCATCTTTTCGCTCCCAAAGAATCCGTTGAGGTAGAGTGCCAGGTTCATGACAAAAATCGCGAGCGGAAAAGCAAAATTCTTTCTTATCGCGTGAACGACCGTGAAGCCGAATGGGCTTTTGAAGCCGTCTCTTGATTTGTTCACTTTTTATCCCTCCCGATATTTTTTCTCCGGCGGCTGTACCTTTTCGAATACAGCCGCCGATTTGATTTTATTTGCCCGTGCCGAGATTCAGCTCGATGCGCCCTTTCGGAACATACATTATTGTAAGGCAGCCGTTCGCGCGCTTGAATTCAACAAGATATCCGCCCGTGAGATCGAATCTGTAGCCGTAGGCGTTGGCGGCGAGTTTTTCGAGCGTCACCTTGTCGGTGACGGTCTTTGAGTCGTCCGGCATGAAGTCGCCGCTGGTGTAGCTGCTAACTTCATATGCGTAGCCGTCAGAGTCTTTCTTTGAATATGGCTTTGACTTGCCGTCATCCCAGAATGAGTTGAAAATCGGGCTGGAATAGGCGAAACCGTGTCTCATATCGTCTGAGGATGTGGCTTTGCCCATGTCTGCTATTCTTGCGCTGACTATCGGCGACTCGTCGCTGAGCTTCTCATAGAGTCCGTGAGCCTTGAGGAAGCTTATCGTGTTTGTCATTTCCTCGGTTATCGGGACTACCGAAAAGTCGCCGAGCGCGAGGTATTGACCTTGTGAGTCATCTCGAATTGCAAGGTTGTCAACAGTTTCCTGACGGGACAAAGGCTCGTCTTCAACGATTTCATCCGTCATTGAAGTCGCATTGACATATTCGGATGATTCATACATTGAGTAATCTTCTCTCTGCTCCCTGTTGACATAGAATGCAACCGAACCGAGATATTTGGCGTTGCTTGTCAGGAATTTGTCGGAGCTCAGCGTGGTTATATCATTGTATATCGCGCGCGCAAGACCAGCCGTCAGCTCTTCGTCAACAGCTATCCTGTTGTCCATCTGGGCGGAGAAAACTATCGGGATAACATTTTCCGAGTCGATGTTGAGCAGTTCGTCCTTTATCTTGCTGTTCCAATTCTTGGTGTCTTCGAGAGTATAGAGTGTCGGATAGTTTGTCAGCGGAACATATTCATAGACTCTGACAAGCTCGCGTCCGTTCTTGAGCTTGTATCTTATAACAACGCTCTGGCAGGTTATTCTCTTTGAATAGTCGTCGGAGTTTGTGTTGACTCTGTGGATATTTCCGGCTTTTATCATGGCCTTGTGTATTTCACGCACGGTGTTTATATCATCTTTGTCTTTGAAGTTTTCGATGAGGGAAACCGAGCGGTTGCTGACATAGTAGTAATTTGAGTATACATCTGAATAATATCTGTCCGTGACATAGCTGCTGCTAAGCTCGCGTCCAAGCTGGTAGCTGCCCATCAGCGCGTTGGGGGAGGAGATGGATACACTGTCAATATCCTGAATATCCGGCACGCGGCTGCTGTAGCCGAAGAATCCGGTGTAGAGCGAGAGCAGGAACGCCAGCATGAGTCCGGCGTGGACGAGACCTATCTTCCAGTCCTTTTTGATGGCTTTGAAGCTCAGGTGAAGAATAATGTCGAATATCAGGAAGATTATGATGCTGATTATCATCAGCCCGACTATGATCATCCAGGTTGTTATCTGTGGTATTTCGGAAACTACGAAGTACAGCACCAACGAGGCCACTCCGAAAGAGGCAATCATGCAGAGTACGAAGTTGAGAACGTTGCTTCTTCCGGGGAATCCGCATATCTCGGCTTTTCTGCGTTTGAACATGAACAGACCGAACACGAAGAACGCGGCGATGAGAACTGCCCAGAGAATATAGGGGGTCAGTGAGGGCGCAGTCCATTTCTTTGCCGCCTCTTTTGTCATAGCTTCAACGGAAGAAGAGTTAATAAAAGAACTTCTGTTGAGCATGAGCAGATTTATATGACTGATGATACGCCCGAATATGGTGGAGTCCGTTATGTCGAAGTGCAGCTCCCCGTAGCTTGACGCATTAGGATATATGCCATAGTAGGTTACGGCGGGTGCGCCGTTGAGAATTGAGGGAACGCCGTAGTTCACGCACATCGTCACAACGCTCGGGAACGCCGCAAGAACGGCTGAGAAGCCAAGCGATTCAACAACCGTGCCCACGCAGCTCGAGACCGCCGCCGATATTGTAAGACCGGCGAGCACGCATATCGTGCTGTGTACCGCATAAAACAGGAAGGTTCGCCAGAGCATGACGGACGAGCCGAAATAGTGGAGGTTGAGCCCGAGTGAAACCGCGAGCGGGATGAGTACCGCCGCGAGCATCATGAACACGCCCGCAAGAAGACGCGCGGTGTAGAGATCGGCGCGCTTGATGCCGAGACTGTAGTAGACGTTGACCGTCTTTTTGTTCGTGACGAATCTGAACAGCAAAACGCCGAGCAGGAGCGATATCACAACGAGCAGGGCGGGGAAGATATAAAACAGCGGATCATATGATGCCTGTTCGGAGTTGAAGATGAACACTTCATATGTGTTGCGCATTATCTTCAAAACATCCTGACCCTTGATTGAGGCAGTTTCTTTTGCTTCTCTTATCTTTTCCCAGCAGAAGTTGGAGAGATAGAAAAACATGCTCACCGCAAATGCCAGCAGCGGGAGAATGAAGTTCTTCTTCATCGCGTGCGCGACGGAGAACCAGAAGGTGTTCTTATATTTTTTCTTCATCTGTGCCACCTCATTTCTTCTCTTCGGTCTTGCCGAAGATGTCCTTGAAGTCGTAGTCGCTGCCCTCCATCTCCTCGAGGAAGATCTCTTCGAGCGTGAGCGGGAATTTTTCGATCATCAGCGGCTTCATTTCCTGAAGCTTCTTCTCGTTTTCGTCCATGTCGCCGTTGGCGCTCAGGGTGATTATCTTTCCGTCCTTCGAGAAGTGCTTGATGTCGAGCGCCTTGAAGTCGCTCTCGTCAACATCGCGGTCGAACACAAGCCTGAACTTGCAGCGCGAGCCGCTGATGTCGTCGACCGAGCAGTCCATAACAATGCTCTTGCCGTTTATCAGCGCGATGTGATCGCACATGTCCGCAAGGTCGTGGAGATTGTGGGATGAGATTATGACCGAGCATTCCTCCTCCGCCATGTATTCAAGCAGAAGATTCTTGATGAGGTTCCTCTTCGCCGGGTCGAGTCCGTCAAAGCTCTCGTCGAGAAGAATGACCTCTGGCATCGTGGACATTCCGAGGATTATCTCCGCCTGTCTCTGCATACCCTTTGAAAAGCCGCGTATGCTCTTCTTCGTGTCAAGCCCGAAAACCTTTGAGAGCTTGTGCATGGTGTCGAAGCTGAAGCGGGGATAGTAGCCTGCGTAGAATTTGCCCATGCTCTCGATAGTCGCGTTGGGCTCGAAATATATGTCGTCGGGGACATAGAAAAGTCTCTGCTTCACTTTTGCGTTGTCAAAAACATTCTCGCCGAATATTTTGACCTCGCCCTCGTCGGCTCTGTAGACTCCGGCGACCGTCTTGAGAAGCGTCGTTTTGCCCGCGCCGTTGTAGCCGACAAGCCCGTATATTGACGACTTTTCGACTTTCAGCGAAAGATTCTGAATGGCGGTGAAGTCCTGAAACCGTTTGGTAACGCCGATTACTTCAATCATGATTCTTCCTCCTGAGTGTAGATTTCATTGAGTATGTCGATAATTTCCTGCTTTTTGAGTCCCTTGGCGCGGGCGGCGGAGATGGCGTCCGAAACTTCGGACACTGCCGTGTCGTGCACCGAATCGTTCTTGAAAGCCTTTTCGCTGACGAAGCTTCCCTTTCCGGGCACGGTGTATATCGCACCGTAGGATTCAAGGTCGGAGAACGCCTTTTTGACCGTGTTTATGTTCACGCCGGCGTCGGTTGCGATGGATCGGATTGACGGCAGCTGCGAGTGCGGAGCGAATGTACCGACAAGGATAAGAGTCAGCAGCTGATTCCTTATCTGCTCATATGCCGGCACGCGGCTCTGCTTGTCGATTAAGACCACAGCGATTCTCCTTTCTTTTTGATTTCGGCGCGCCGCAGTGCGCCAAAATCAGAATAAGCGTGCTATCTGTCATAGCACACTTATATCATAACACAAAAAATACCTTTGTCAACACAAAATTTTTAAAAAATCTAAAAACAAAAAGCCGCCCGAAGGCGGCTCCGGTCTGTCGAAAAAAGTCTGTCATGCACAGAGTCTCAAGACTCCACTGTGTAAGGGGAGCAGTCACGGCGAAGCCGTGACTGAGGGGTTGCTGCGTGAAAGCTCAAAATACCCGGCAATTTAAAAATTACAACTTGTTCAAAATAATCCCTCTGACACTTGCGCCACCATTTTTACACAATGGGGGCATTGTTTCCTGCGAAGCTCACAAAACCGGGTTTATCGACAAGCTGAAGCCGCCCGAAGGCGGCTTCTCTGTATGTATTATTGTTGTTGCTGCTTGCTTTTGCGTTTGAATGAGGCTATGACTATCAATGTCGCAATTCCATCCAAAACGAATATGATGAGCGGGATATAACGCCAAATGCTGTTCCTTTCGGTGCTTTGAATGATCCCGAGACAAAGCAGAACTATGCCGATAATAAGTATTGCCGCTGATGCCGCTGCGTGAATGGCAATACGGGCTTTTTCTTCTTTGCCGCAGAGATTATATGTCTTCGTGCTGAGCAGTTCGGAAAACACAAGACAAAAAGACGCGAAGTATGGGAACAGCTTATCTAAAATACTGTTCTCGCCGAGAAGGAGCATAATTGCACTGTAAACTAATATCGCCAGCACGGAAAGGGATCTGATAACAGTACCTGTCTTGACTGATGCCATGGTTTATTTCTCCAAATCATAAATTTGTGTTCACTAAATATATAAATTTGTTACTGCTCAGCACATCGGAATCACAGCCTCTGCGTTTAATTTCATATTCATTATATATTGTTATCTATAAAATTGCAATATCATTTTTTGATTTGAAAACAAAAAGCCGAATGCAGGTTATCAGACAGGCAATCAAAAAAGAAAGTCGTCCGACAGGCACTGCATTCGGCATTGATAATATATCATATAAAGATAAGTGTGTCAACACTTTTCGTGCGGCAGCATTTATAAAAGGCGAAGCACAGATGATAATTAGTTATCTGCGTCTAAAAATAAAAAACGATATCTGACCTCAGGCCTTAAGGCTCCAATTGCCGGTGGGGGAAGTCAAATATCGGTTCTGTATTAAAAATATCACGCTTTGATATAAATGTCAACGATAAGATTAATGCTGACTTTAATATCGGCATCGTTGAACGCTTCGTTCCTCTCGGATTGAACAGCAAAAGGGCTTTACTGAGATACTGCTCCATTGTTCCTGCAACGAACATCGAGACGCCTTTATTCGTAAAAGACACCTTGATTCCCATAAATCAGAGCACTGTAAAACAGCTTTTCAGGCGTCTGAAAGTTCAGGCTGATATCCCTCGGCTTCACCCTCATTTGTTGCGCCATTCCTTTGCTACACGGTATTTGGAGAACGGCGGGGACATTTACAGCTTGCAGCTGATTCTCGGTCATACCTCGCTTGAAATGGTCAAAAAGTATGTGCACTTGATTCCCTCAAAAACGGTAGTCAACTTTGCTTTTCTCTCGCCCTTGGATAACGCCCTCAAAAAATGAAAAAACCCAGCAGTTACAAGGCTTGTAGCTGTTGGGTTCCTTTTTGGTGATCCATCGGAGATTCGAACTCCGGACACCTTGATTAAAAGTCAAGTGCTCTACCGACTGAGCTAATGGATCATATTCTTTTCGCTGCGCGGAAGCTGTATCCGCAAATCAGCTTGATTATCATATAATATTTGCTCGAAAAAGTCAAGCCTTTTTTGTATTTTCTTCCCATTGTTTTCACTCTTTATGATAAATTGTGCTCATTTAGCCCGAATATTCATTCCCGTCCGGCAGATACTATTCAGAGAAAACTGCCGGAGGCGCATTCTATGAAGATACTTTTTTATGATACAAAGCCGTATGACCGCGAGGCGTTCGAGAAGCTTGCGGGCAAATATCCCGACATTGAAATAGACTATCTCAAGACGGATATCTCTTACCGCACCGCGCCGCTTTCGAAAGGTTATGACGCCGTGTGCCTGTTCGTCGCGTCCGATGTCGGCAGGCGGGTCGTGGATATCCTCGCCGAGAACGGGGTCAGGCTCATTCTCATGCGCTGCGCCGGGTATAACAATGTCGATCTTTTGGCGGCGCAGGAGCACGGCATCTCCGTTATGCGCGTACCGGGGTATTCGCCCGAGGCAATAGCCGAGCACGCACTCGCGCTCGCGTTCGCCGTCAACCGCCGTATACACAAAGCGTATATAAAAGTGCGCGAGAACAATTTCAGTCTCATGGGATTGACCGGGGTCAACTTCTGCGGCAAGACGGCAGGAATCGTCGGCACGGGGAAAATAGGCGCGTCGTTCGCACGAGCCTGCCGCGGTCTCGGGATGAATGTTATCGCCTATGATAAGTATCGAAACCCTTCGCTTGACTTTGTTCGATATGTCGAACTCGATGAACTTCTCGGCGAAAGCGATTTGATATCCCTCCACTGCCCGCTGACCGAGGAGACCTATCATATGATAAATATCAACGCAATAGAGCGGATGAAAGACGGCGTTATTCTCGTCAACACCTCGCGCGGTGCGCTGATAAGCACGCCCGATCTTATAAAAGGTATAAGGCAGCATAAATTTATGGGCGTCGGGCTCGATGTGTATGAGGAGGAGACGCACAATGTCTTTGAAAACCGCGAGGACGATATACTCGAAACCTCCGTCACGGCTCGACTTCTGTCGTTTCCGAATGTTATAATCACCTCGCACCAGGGCTTTCTGACCCGTGAGGCACTTGAATCGATAAGCGAGACCACGTTTGAAAACGCCGCTTCATTCGGCAGGGGAGAGCCGATACAGGCGAATATAGTTAAATATAATTAATGTATGCTAATCATTCGCGGCGGTAAATTCCGCCGCTTTTTTCTACCCGCTGTTGATTAAATCGCATTTATGTGATAGAATTTTCCCGTAATCGATTCAAAGGAGTGAGGGAGACTTCGGGTCTCGTAAATATGAAAAACAAATTTCTGCCAAAAATATAAAATATATCGGCTATCGTTGACATAGTCGGCGCAATAGCATTTTTTATAGTTCAGATAATCAATGCCGCAAAGCCGAATTTTGTCAGCGCGTCGTTGATGCTCGGATTTTTGATAGCGAGCGCCGCGGCGATAATATTGTTCTTCGTGCTCCGCGTCATAGGTATCGCGGTCGGTGCTAAGTCTTCAAAAGTGCTGACGATAATTTCATATATTGTCGATGCGGCATGGGTCATCTCTATGATATTCGTGCTCAGGAATCTCAATATCTTTTAAGGGAGTGGCGGAATGATTTATGCTCTTGTCGCCGCCGTCGTCTCTGCGGCTCTTTTGATATATTTTATCGTCCGTATAGTGCGCGATTTCGGTGAAGTCGAATATGCAGTACATATTCCGAGATACCTATTCTTTTTCGGTATGGTTGTCTATGTTGCCGGCGCCGCTGTCTGTGTTGCGATGCTCGCCGCCGGAAAGTTCTTCGTTGCGATTCCGGGTTTTGGCTGTATGCTTTTCGGCGCCGCGGCGATGCTATGCCAGCTCGATCAGAAGGTCGTGTCTGCGGGCGAGGGGATATATATTTATTCGACCATGTTCGGCAAAAAGAAGCGCTTCAATATTTCCGATTTTGTCTCGATGAAGCGAAACTCTGATTCGCTCACGCTCAAGTTCAAGAACGGGAAGATGCATATCGATAACCTTGCCGTTATCAGCGACGGCTTCAGAAAGAGCCTGCTCGACAGCAAAAAAGGCTGAATATCTAAAAAATACAAAGGTCATAATCCATGTCTGACAACGCGGATTATGACCTCTGTTTATTTTTTTCGGCTGTCTTGCAAAATTTTTTAAAAAAACTGTTGACAATAACATATGAATGAGCTATCATATGAACGATGAAACATATGAACAAACAATCATATGAATCATCACGCAAATGAACGGAGGACAAAAACATGGAACACAACCACGAAAAGATGCTCGATATGGTGAGGCACGAGCTGCCGACAGATGAGCTGCTTTGCGACCTGTCCGATCTGTTCAGGCTCTTCGGCGACACGACCCGCGTCAAGATTTTGTTTTCGCTCTTTGAGTCGGAGATGTGCGTTTGCGCCATTGCGGAACTGCTCGGCATGACGCAGTCGGCTATATCGCACCAGCTCAAGATACTCAAGGACGCCAATCTTGTTGCCAACCGCCGCGAGGGCAAAACAATCTATTATTTTCTTTCTGACGATCATGTCAGAACGATTATAGCCAAAGGTTTCGAACATCTTATTGAAGAAAGGAACGAGAACAATGAAGAAGATCTTTAAGCTTGAGGATCTGGATTGCGCAAACTGCGCGGCAAAGATGGAGGCGGCTATCGCCAAGGTTGACGGAGTCGAGAGCGTAAGCGTCAATTTCTTCACCCAGAAGATGACCCTTGAGGCGGCAGACGATGCTTTTGACGATGTGCTCAAGAAAGTCGTCAAGACTGCAAAGAAAGTTGAGCCCGACTGCACAATAATTCTTAAGTAAGAGGGGTGTCCCCGATGACGAGAAAGCAGAAGAAAACACTGATAAGAATAATCGTATCGGTCGTGCTGACAGGCGTCGCCTGGGCAGTTGACGAGATATTCGGCTTTGAGGGCTGGAAAGCGCTGCTGCTGTATATCGCGCCGTATCTTGTGATAGGCTACGATGTCCTGTGGGACGCTATTCGCAACATTGCTCACGGCCAGGTGTTCGATGAGCACTTCCTTATGGCTATCGCTACCGTCGGCGCGTTCGGCGTCGGCGATTACCGCGAAGCCTCGGCGGTCATGATATTCTATCAGGTCGGCGAGCTGT
>DKDF01000049.1:13292-53623 GCA_002451755.1 Ruminococcaceae bacterium UBA6855 | reverse complement strand
GACAGACTCTGACTCTGTTTGTTGGGGTTCGAATCCCTATTCCCCAGCCAGAAAAAGCACTTGCTTTAGCAAGTGCTTTTTTTATTAAGCCGGCTTATGCCCATGATGTATGGCGAGTACTTCATAGCTCAAATCCAAAGAAGATTTCCACGGAGGTATCCTTGTGAAAATAAAAGCTGCTGTTTTCGATATGGACGGACTGATGTTTGATACCGAACGCCTCGCGATGGCGGCGTGGGACTACGCGGGCGAAAAGATGGGACTCGGCAAGGCGGGCTATATGGTCATGAAGACCCTCGGCGTGACAGCCGAGCGCGCGGACGAGATATGGCGCGAGGAGTTCGGTGCCGATGTTGATACCCAAGCCATGCGCCGCTACGGCAGGGAATTCACCGATGATTTTTATGCACACAACAAAGTCCCCGTGAAATACGGACTTTATGAACTGCTTGACTGGCTGAAATCGGAGGGGATAAAGACCGCGGTCGCCTCGTCCTCGACCCGCGGAGCCGTTCTGCGTAACCTCGAAAGCGCGGGGATAACTGATAAGTTTGATATAATAGTAAGCGACGAAATGGCGGCGCGCTCAAAGCCTGCGCCGGATATTTATCTTAAAGCATGCGAGCTGCTCGGTGAAAGCCCGAAAGATTGCATAGCCCTCGAAGATTCACGTAACGGTCTGTGGGCTGCACATAATGCCGGATGCCGCGTGATAATGGTGCCCGACCTCTGGCAGGCGGATGAGGAGACAGAAAAGATACTTCGGAAAAAATTCGCCAACCTGCTCGAAGTCAGAAACTTCCTGCGCGGGGATGAATAATAAAAATACGCAAATAATATACCAAATCCTACCCACAGTTTTCGGCGGGTAGGATTTTTGCATTGGTTTATCATAATAATACGAGCTGCATTGATAAATTGGGATATCTATTAGGCTCCCCTGTAGGGAAGCTGGATCGGCGTGAGCCGAGACTGAGGGGTTATTTGGCCGGCGTTCAAGATATGATTTTCAGGGTGTGTGCCGGTAGAATGGTACAAATCTCGCGGGCGGTTGATATCCGCCCCTACACGATTGTGCTGATTTGTAATATTGTGATAGCCGTTTGTCGCCGAGATTTACATCTGCAAAATCCCGTTATCTCCACCACAAAACAACCCCCAACCGCAGCAACTGCGATTGGGGGTTACATACATATTATTTATTCCCAGTGATTTATCAATCCGTTACGGGCAGGCTCTCTATAAGATCGGTCAGCTCATAATAGAAGCTGAGCGTCTGTCTCTTCGTGCACTGCATTCCGATGACCGTGCCGTGGTCGCCCTCGCGCGTGGGCATGACATACCATTTGCCGGTCTGAAGCTCTGCGTTAGCGGTGTAGTCCTCATGCGCGTCGGTGAACGGATAGCGCGCGGATACAACATTGACGAGTCCGTCGTTCGGCAGCCACGATGAGTCTATTTTGTAGTCCGTGTCGAGATTTCTCGAATATACGCCGATGAGATTTGCCATCGGGCGCAGGACGATGAGCGTTTTCGCCATGGGAACCTGAGTGCCGACGAGCGTCTTGCGCGTGGTCTGATATGAATATGAGAAGTAATAAACTCCGTCGACCGGCTTTGCCGTTTTATTTATCTCTTCGGCTCTCTCGGGATACATGTCGAACATTGCGTTGTCCGGCTGGCTCATGATGGTAATGAATGCTTTTATGAACGCTTCTTCGGGAGTCGAGTCGTCGCCGGGGATGCGGGTCAGACCGAACTGCTCAAGGTGGAAGTCAACATAGCCGTTGAGCTTCGAGCGACCCATGAAGCCTGCGTAAATATAGCACGCTGCTTCGCCGAGCTCGGTGAGATTCATGTTGTCCGCAATATATGTCAGCGTCGTGCCGTTGTGCGGAGCGCAGAGCGTTGTGACCGAGTTTATGTAGTGACCCTTGCCGCCTGTGAACAGCGGGGAGATGTCCTCGGGGGCGGTTGCCGCCTGTTCTTCTGCGCTGCCGTATTCGAGCAGGGCGGTGAGCGTTCTGACTGCCGCGCCGCCGAACGAGTGACCGATAAGATTTATCTTTTTGATGTTGCCGTCGGCGTCCGGTTCGCCCCAGCCTTCGATCATCGGCTCGGAATATGTCCTGCCGTAGCGGCTGTGGTGATATTTTTCGGAGTGCGCCGCGCCGTAGTCAACGCGCGTTCCGGTTATCTGTGCGTAGAGCTCGCAGACTCTGTCCCAGTTGCTTGACATCGGGCCGACGGATGCGGCGTAGCTCTCATAACGGCTCTTGTTCATCTCGTCCATGAGCGAGCATGATGCCGAGCCCCAGTAGGGGAGCGTGTCGTCGATTCCCTCATCCTCGCCCCAGCCGAAAAGACCGTGGACATATACATAGGGGTATTTGTTGATATCAATCGACCCGATCGCGCTCACTCCCTGTGCGGCGAGAGTGAATATGAGCGTCAGAACTGTTATCAGGCTCAGTGTGCGTTTAACGATTTTCGCTTTCATCAAAGATCCCTCCTATATCATTACATTTAGAAGTTTATCTTATCAATAAAGCCCGTGGTTTTATATTTTGTAAAAATGAGATTGTTTTTCACTCTTTTTGCAACACGGTTTAAGAATTTTTTAAACAGTGTTGCAAAAATGTCAAACTCCTGTGACAAAAATGACAAGGTTCATAAAAGGAAATATTTTTCTGACTGCAAAAATCCGATTTGCGGGCGAATAAAAACCGACGCTCCGGCGATACTAATCGCAAAAGGAGTGAGAAAAATGATCGACAGAATATCGCTTATTTTAGTAATAATCGGCGCGCTCAACTGGGGTAGCATAGGCCTGTTCAAATTCGATATCGTCGCGTGGATATGCGGCGGCCAGGGATCGATAGTCGCGAGGATCATATATACGCTCGTGGCGCTCGCAGGCATCTGGTGCATCTCGCTGTTTTTCAGGGAGAATACGCTCCTCGAGACGAATGACGGAAAAACGAAGTAATTTTTAAAAGGAATTGGAAATTGCAGCGGCGGCGGAGAGTGCAAAGGCGCTTTTCGCCGTCGCTTTGTTTAACACCGACTTATCTGATACAAAGCCGAACGCAAAATTTTTTAAATTTTTTGATAACTTTGTAGGGGAAACAGGATTTTTTGCGTATATATTATTGAAAGGGGTGAGAACGGATGAGACTCAGCGACAGTTTTCTCGAACAGCTGCGCGCAAATACGGATATAGAGAGCGTCATTTCTCCCTATGTCAACCTGCGCCGAAGGGGCAAGAACCTCGTCGGACTCTGCCCGTTCCACAACGAAAAGACCCCGTCTTTTACCGTTTATCCCGAAAACGGGAGCTTCTATTGCTTCGGCTGCGGAGTCGGCGGCGATGTGATAACTTTCGTGCGCCGAATGGAAAATCTCGACTATATGGAGGCGGTCAAGCAGCTTGCGGACAGAGCCGGAATGGCTCTGCCGGAGGACGGCTATGACGATACCCTCGCCAAAAAGCGCACCGCCGTTTTGGCGGCGAACCGCGCGGCGGCGAAGTTCTTTCATTCTCAGCTCTTTACCGACAGAGGCAGACATGCCCTCAGCTATTTCCTTGACCGCGGGCTGACTATGGAAACTATCCGCCACTTCGGTCTGGGCTTTGCTCCGGACGATTGGCGCGCGCTTAAAAATCACCTCAACGAACAGGGCTTTGACGATATTCTGCTCGAGAGCGCGAATCTTCTGCGCCGCAGCGACAAAAACGGAAAAGTATCTTATTACGACAACTTCCGCAACCGCGTGATGTTTCCGATAATCGACCCGCGCGGCAATGTCATAGCGTTCGGCGGCAGAGTGCTCGATGACTCGAAGCCGAAATACATAAACACTTCGGACACGCTCGTTTATAAAAAGAGCAACGGCGTCTTTGCATTGAATTTTGCAAAGAACGGAAATGGCGGCAAGCTCATTATCGCCGAGGGCTATATGGATGTCATAGCCCTGCATCAGGCGGGCTTCACGAATGCCGTCGCCTGCCTCGGCACCGCGCTGACGAAAGAGCAGGCGAATCTGCTCTCGCGCTATGCGGATGAGATAATCCTCTCGTATGACGCCGATGAGGCGGGGCAGAAGGCTACCGCCCGCGCGCTCGGAATATTCGGCACCACGGGCATGGAGATAAAGGTTCTGCGCCTGACCGGCGGCAAGGATCCCGATGAGATAATCAAAAAATACGGCGCTCAGCGTTTCCGCGATATCATAAACGGTGCGGCGAACGACACGGAGTACAGACTCCTTCGGGCGCGTCAGGGGATTGACCTGTCTACCGACGACGGAAAGGTGAAATATCTTTCCGCGGCGACGGAGGTGCTCGCGGGGATACCGAGTCCCGTTGAAGTCGATGTCTATGCCTCGCGGCTTGCGAATGAGCTCGGCGTGGACAAGCTCGCTATCGAATCGCAGGTGAAATATAAGCGCGCGGGACTCAGAAAACGCCGCATGGCTCAGCGCGAGCAGGATCAGAAACGCCTGCTGATAAACGGTCAGAACACAAAGAACCCGGAGCGCTCCCAGCATCTGCGCGCCGCAAAGGCGGAGGAGACGCTGATTGCCTCGCTCATGCGGAACCCGGATTTCTATAACAAGCTCAAGGACGAGCTGTCTGCGGATTATTTTGTTACCGCGCTCAACAGACGCATCTTTTCGGTCATTCTTTCGCGTCTTGACGAGGGCGGCAATACCGAACCGTATTTCCTCTCGTCCGAGTTCACGCCCGATGAGATGGACGAGGTCGAGCGCATATTCCGCTCTGCGGCTCAGCTGAGCAACACCGTCGAGGAGTGCGCCGACTGTATAAAAATACTCAAAGAGGAAAAAAATAAGCCGGAGAGCATAAAAGCCTCCGAACTGAGCGACGACGATTTCGCAAAGCTGTTCAGATCCGATAAACGGGATTGATGTCCTGCTTTAGGGTCATGACATAAAAGACCGACTCAATATGCAACATAAAGAGAAGGAGACAGAGAAGTAATGGATGGTATCGAAAAAAGACCGGCGGTGAAAGCCCTTATTGAAAAGGGTAAAGCTGCAGGCAAACTGACCACCCAGGAGATCGACACGGTAATAGTCGACATGGATCTTGATATCGAGGATCTTGATAAGCTCTATGAGTCTATCGAGGCGCAGAATATCGAGATAATCGACGATCTGTCGATGCTGGATGTGGATGATGTCAACTTCGATCTGGGCGAGACGCCCAAGTCGACCGCTGACACCGCAGGGGTCACTGATGACAAGAACATCACTATCGACGACCCCGTCAAGGTCTATCTCAAGGAGATAGGCAAGGTTCCGCTGCTCACCCCCGAGGAGGAGATCGAGCTCGCCATCAGAATAGGCGACAACGACCCCGCCGCAAAGCGCAGACTGACCGAGGCGAACCTCAGGCTCGTCGTCAGCATCGCAAAGCGTTATGTCGGCAGAGGCATGCAGTTCCTCGATCTTATTCAGGAGGGCAACCTCGGACTTATCAAGGCTGTTGACAAGTTCGATTACACAAAGGGCTTCAAGTTCTCAACCTACGCCACATGGTGGATAAGGCAGGCGATAACCCGCGCCATAGCCGACCAGGCGAGGACGATAAGAATCCCCGTTCACATGGTCGAGACCATAAACAAGGTCAAGAAGACCAACAGCCAGCTGCTGCACAAGAACGGCAGAGACCCCACGGCGGAGGAAATAGCCGAGGTGCTCGATATGCCCGTTGACAAGGTGCGCGAGATAATGCGCGTGGCTCAGGAGCCCGTCTCTCTTGAGACCCCCATCGGCGAGGAGGAGGACAGCCATCTCGGCGACTTCATCCCCGATGACGACGCTCCCGCCCCGGCAGACGCCGCTTCGGCGACCCTGCTCAAGGAGGAGCTCGCCCATGTGCTCAAGACCCTTACTCCCCGTGAGGAGCGCGTGCTCTCGATGCGCTTCGGACTCACCGACGGCCATCCTCACACCCTCGAGGAAGTCGGCAAAGAGTTCAACGTCACCCGTGAGCGCATCCGTCAGATCGAGGCGAAGGCTCTGCGCAAGCTCCGTCACCCGACGAGAAGCAAAAAGCTCAGGGACTACGTCGAATAATAAAACAATCAAACAATCAAAGAAACCGACCGCAAGCTTAAAAACTTGCGGTCGGTTTTATTTTTTTGTGATTTTTTGACATTGTGTTGCTGAAATTGACAATAAAGTTCTTTTGCTGCCTTTTATATGTGATTGTGTGAACCGCCAAGCTGAGACTGAATTGCTTTTCATAACTAAAAAATCACTCAAAAGTTCTTGTTCGTACCGAAAAAAGCGGGCTTAATACCGAGCCTATAGACAAAGAAAAATTTTCTGTTATTATATGTCCGAAAATGACCCGCATTTGCGGGAATCACAAAACGGGAGTAAAAAAATATGGAAAATGATGTAAGAACAGAAAGCATGTATGAATACACCGTCCGCTTCGGAGAAGCGACGATAGTCAGGCATCTCAGAGAGTACGATTTTGAGAAACATGATACGGTGATTCCGGCGTATCTCGGCGGCTATCCGGTTGTTGAGATCGGAAGAGCGGCATTTCAGGAACAGTACATGATCGGCAGTGTGACCGTTCCGGAGGGTGTGCGTGTAATAGGAGAGGGTGCGTTTGCAGACAGCAACAGAATAACCGAATTTAAATTGCCGAGAACGCTTGAGCGAATCGAAGGCGGAGCGTTTTCTTTTTGCAATGCTCTCGAGTGGATGGTTGTTCCCCGCGGAGTCAATTATATAGGCGGACATGCATTTTGGCACTGCGTTTCTATGACAAAAATATGGCTTCCCGATACCGTAACCGATATCGAGGATGGAACTTTTGCCGAGTGCGGTAGTCGTATATATATGTATTCCGGTACAAAGATCTCCGGCAAAAGAGTGTTTAATAGCTGCTGTGATATCATCCGCTATGATTACATGGAGGAGCCGACGGATGAGAACTTTGAACGGGCTGAGGGGGTCGGTCTTGTCCGCGAAAATATCGAACGCTATAAAATGTGGTAAAAGATTATATGAAGGGCAAGAAGAGGAGAAAAGGCGATGATCAGAGAAATAGGTTCATACATCTATGATGAGACCGAAAACGGGGCGGTCATTCTGGAATGCGACAAGAACATAAGCGGAGATGTTGAGATACAGGAGAGCTTTTTCGGTGTTCCGGTCGTTGGTATAGCGGCGTTCGCGTTCATGAAATGCAAGCGAATGCTTGGCGTGCAGATTCCCGACAGCGTCACTGAAATCGGACGCGGAGCGTTCTATGGCTGCACTGAGATGAGAAGCGCTGTTCTGCCGGCAAATGTTAAAGATATATCTGAGTGGACATTTGACTCATGTACCAATCTTTTCGGCATGGTCCTGCCGAGAGGAATTGTCAGCATAGGCAGCCGGGCGTTCGGTCAGTGCAGGTCTCTCAGCGAAATAGATTTGCCCGACACGGTGGAATATATAGCGGGCGATGCGTTTGAAGACTGCATCTGTCTCGAGAGCGTCAATGTTGCCACGGGAAACGAGCATTACATAAACGATCAGAATGTCCTGTTCAGCGCGGATATGACGGAGCTTGTGCTGTGCATGTCGGATGATTTTGTTGATGAGTTTGCTGTTCCCTACACGGTCAGGCGCATTGGTGAGGGGGCTTTCTGCAACTGGACGGAACTCGAAAGGCTGGAGCTTTCCGATGAAACCGAAGAGATCGGCGCACGGGCATTTTCGGGATGCAAAAAGCTGATGGAAATAGAAATGTACGACGGTCTGACGAAAATCGGAGCCCGTGCATTCAACGAGTGTGTCGCCATTCAGGAGATATGCCTGCCGGGCAGCATCCATAGCATAGGGGACGAGGCTTTTGCATATTGCCTGAATCTCACCGATATAAATCTGCCCGGTCGAATCAGGAAGCTCTCACGCGGAATGTTTGAAGGGTGTACGGAGCTTAAAAAGCTTTCAATTCCCGAAAATATAGTGACGATAGAAGAACGCGCTTTCAACTGCTGCTATAAGCTCAGCGATATAACGATTCCGCGCGGCGTGAAGCGCATAGACGAGAACGCGTTCAGAAGATGCTTCAGACTGAAAAATGTCCGCTTTGACGGTACAAGAGAAGAATGGAACGAGGTGTCCGTCGCCCCCGGCAATGAGTGCCTCTTAAGAACGATAAAATGCAATGATGAGGAGGACAAAAAATGAGGAGCAAAACATTTGTGACCCGTACAAAGTATAAGTACACAGTACTTCTCGGTGACGTGACGATAACGGAATGCCGAACCCACGAGCCCGTAGTAAGAATTCCAAAGACTATCAAGGGCTATCCCGTGACGCGTATAGGCAATATGGCGTTCGAAAAGTGCGCCGAAACGCTTGAAGAGGTGACTGTGCCGGACGGCATTGAAGAGATAGGCGAGGGTGCTTTCAGAAATTGCGCTGCCCTTAAAAGAGTAAATCTTCCTGAAGGCCTTCGCTATATAGAAAAGAATGTCTTTGCCGGATGCTGTGAGCTCAGTGAAATAAAGCTTCCGGAGGGATTGACGGCGATCGGGAATTTCGCTTTTGAAGGCTGTGTCAAGCTGGAGGATATAAACATCCCCGACACAGTCGAATGCATCGGCGATAATGCCTTTGCCGGCTGCGGAATAACCGAGATAACTCTCCCGGACAGCCTGAGAAGTCTCGGCTTTTCGGCGTTTGCCTGCCCCGGTCTTAAAAAAGTTACCGTTCTCGGCGATATATATAATGTCGGTCACTACGCATTTTCGAATGAAACAGAGCGTTTTCACAAGAATATGGAACTTGTGATATCCGATAATGTCACGGGAATCAAATATATATGCAATGAGCTTTTTTGCGATATCCCGAGAGAACAGGCGGCGCTCGAAATTCCTTTGGGAATAAATCTTAACGACGGGTGCTCCATAAATTATACCGGCACAGGCGAACAATGGTCGGAGTTAACGGAAAGAAACATGGTCAGAATAGAGGGGAACGTATATATCGGCAAAAAGAGCTCCCCGTATTTTTATACTGCATTCGGCGGCGAGGCTACGATAAGCGGGTACGACAAATCCGCCTCCGGCGATCTTGTTATACCGTCGGAAATCGACGGATATAAAGTGACCGCTATAAGAGACCACGCTTTCGAGGGCTGCAGCGGTATCGAAAGCGTAGTCGTCCCGGCGAGCGTAACAAGAATCGGATGCTGCGCATTTGAAAGATGCGGGCTGGAGAAGATAGTGCTTCCGGATGAATTGCGGGAAATCGCGAGCGATACTTTTGCATTTTGTAAAAATCTGCGCGAGATAAAGCTTCCGGACAGTCTGCTGCATATCGGTATTGATGCCTTTCACGGCTGCAGCGCACTTGAAGCGGTCACTTTTCCGGAAAAACTGCTCTCGGTCGACGGTACGGCTTATAAAGATTGCGATAATATCCGCGAGCTGACAATGCTGGGAGATATTAAAGACATCGGAATGGGTGTATTCAGCGGAACAAACAATATTCGTAAAATAACGATCTCAAAAAATGTGAGCAGTCTCAGAGAAATATGGAGCGCACTGAGACTTTCTGCTGATGATGATCTTGAGCCGTGCGATTTGGATGAGCTGAATTATACCGGCAGTAAAGACGAGTGGGAGACGCTGCTCAGATTTTCGGAGATAAGATTGAGTGACACAAAGATCCGGTTTGGCACAAAAAGCGGTCCTTACCGTTATGTTCTGCATTTCGATGAGGCGGAGATAATCGATTGCGACAAGGAAATCTCCGGCAGAGTCGAGATTCCGTCCGAATTTGAAGGCTATAAGGTAGGGTGCATCGGAAAAGAAGCGTTCTACAACTGCCGCAATATCGAAAGCCTTGTGATTCCGCATAGTGTTAAAAGAATTGATGACAATGCCTTCGAAGGCTGCGAAAAGCTTATGCAGGTAACTGTTTTGTACGGCACCGAAGAAATCGGAAATGAGACTTTCAGCGAATGTGAAAGTCTTATGAGCATAGATTTACCCGAGTCTATAAAGCAAATAGGACGCGGCGCATTTGAGGGTTGCTCTGCTCTGACAATGGTATCGCTTCCGAGCGGTATAAGTAACATAAGACGCAACCTGTTCAGAAATTGCCGAAACCTTACGCGCGTGGATATTCCGAACGGAGTAAGATGTATTGATGACGCGGCGTTTTTTGGCTGCGGGAACCTTGTGAGGGCGGATATCCCGGACAGCGTGGATATGATAGAACAGTCGGCATTTGAGGAGTGCAGCAGCCTGCGCGAAATAACTGTTCCGGACGGCGTGCGCTCTCTCGGAGGCTGGGCTTTCAGTGGTTGTGAACAGGCAGATATCTCTATACCGGCAAACTTAGCAGAAAAAGTTTTTTCTGCTTCGGACGGGTTCGATCTTGAGCTCTACAGAATGGATCATGACTTTTTCGATGCCCCAAAAGATTCTTGCCGCAATTATTGCAAATGGCTTTTCAAACATTCGACCTTCCGCAAGGTGAAAGACGCGGACAAAGAGCTGCTGCATTCGGCTCCGTATTCATATACCCTCAACGAATATGGAGAGGCATGCATTGTCGATTGCGACAGATACATAAGCGGAAATGTTGAGATACCGGATGAGCTTGACGGCCATAAAGTGACTGCCATTGGCGATTATGCTTTCATGGGCTGCGAGCATATTGAAGATATAAACATTCCCGAGAGCGTTACGGTGATAGGCAACAGCGCATTTTATTATTTGCGTCTGTTTTATGATATAATGCCCGGATCGCTTCGGATAAACATTCCTGCCGGTGTGAGGATATTAGGCGCGAATGCTCTGCCCGGCTGCTATGAAATATGTTATAGAGGAACGAGCGCAGATTGGGAAAATATTCAAAACCATGAGACGGTTCGTGGCAGAGTGATTTGTAGCGACGGAGTGATTTGTAGCGGCGATGTTTTTTGCTAACAAAAAACAGAGAATTCTTTTTTGAATCAGATTAACAATTGAAAAAGCCCCGCCGACAGTTTTACCGTGTCGGCGGGGCTTTGCTCTGATTTTTTTATTTTATTTCTTATACTTCGCCAGCAGACCTTCGAGGTTCTTGTGGAGTATCTTCTCTCTGTCCTCGTCGCTCAGCGGCAGGGACATAAATGTTTCAAGCTCTTTTTTGACGTTCCACATCGGGTAGTCCGAGCCGAAAAAGATTTTGTCCGTACCGAAGATGTGGATCATCTCCATTATCCTCTCCGGGCTCATCGCGTAGAAGCTGCTCGACGAGTCAACATATACTCCTGCTTCCGAGAGCTCCTTTGAGCCGTAGCCCCATTCCGACCATGCGCCGAAATGCGCCGCGATTATGTCGAGCTTCGGGAACTTTTCGAGGACTTTTATTATTTTCGTCGGCTTTGAATATTGCGTGCGGTAGTCGCCGGTGTGGAAGAGTATCGGCAGTCTGCCCTCGAGCACTTCATACATGCGCATCGCTTCAGGCGCGACTATGTCGAACTCTTGAAAATCGGGGTGCAGCTTTATGCCCGAGAGTCCGAGTTCTATCGCCTCGTCAACGATTTTCGGTATCTCGTCCCCGCATCCGGGGTGGAGCGTCGCAAAGCCGATAAAGCGGTCGGGGTGCTCCGATACGCTCTTTGCGATAAACGAGTTTATCGAGCGTACCTGGTGCGGAGTAGTTGCGACCGAGTGAACAAGGAATTTGTCAACTCCCGCCTCGTCGCCGACCTTGAGAAGCATATCAACCGTGCCGTCAAGGTTCATGTCGATGTCGTAAAAATCGCCGATGCTGCGCGCCGCCTTTCTGGCGAGCTTGTCCGGGTATATATGTGCGTGGCTGTCTATTATCATTTTTACATCTCCAGTGTGTTGAAACTTATTTTATGCGCGTCAGTTTACCCCTCACTGCGTGATAGTTTATCTCTCCGAGCGCGAATATCGGCGCGTCGCTTTTAAGAGAGTCCGAAAAAACTTTCTCAAATTTTGCGCCGGGCATCGTCTCGTTTATTCTTATGACTTTTTCGCCGTCCTTGCAGTTGAGCCCGGTCATTCTGCCCGTGTGCGGGTCAAGGCGCGTGGCGATGAGCGTGTGTACCTTGTACTTTTCGCATATCGGGCGCAGCAGGAATTCGGGCGACGCCGAGCAGACGACTGCGGGGAGATCGCGGTTCTCCGGGCGGAAGAACGGATATATTCTCTTTTCGTTCTTCTCCCAGAACTTTTTGACCATCTTTTCCGTGTTCACAAAGCGCAGGAAGCAAAAGAATCTGCCCTTCATCTTGTCGCCGCCTATCTTCAAAAAGAAGCAGGCGAGGCAGACGAGCTGATAAGGAAGAATGACTATCAGCCACGGGTGCCTGACAAGGCAGAAAAGATAGAATACGCTCTCCGAATCAACGGGAAAAACGGTTTCGTCAAAATCATAGAGGTCGAATTTCATTTTATAACTCCTTAAAGCCTGACCGTGAGCGTATTGCCGTCAAGCTCGTGGACGGTCTCCTTGCCGCCGTATATTATATTAGCCTTGCCTTTTCCGGTGAGCGAATATGAGGTCAGCCTGCCGTCGCTCCAGGTCATGTCGACCTTTATGTTGCCCTTTGCAAGCAGACCTCGGACGCTGCCATCGCTCCACTTGTCGGGGAGAGCGGGCAGAAGATAAATCTTTCCGTCAAAGCAGTCGAGCAGCATCTCGCAGACTCCGCTGACAGCGCCGAAGTTTCCGTCTATCTGGAAAGGCGGGTGCGCGTCGAAGAGATTCTCGTATGTGCCGCCGCCGTGGGAGTAGTTCATGCCGGTCGAAGCCTTGAATCTCAGCTGCTGATCAAAGAGCTTCAATGCGTGGTTGCCATCGCGCAGGCGCGCCCAGAAGTTTATCTTCCAGCCGAGGCTCCAGCCCGTGCCGTCGTCGCCCCTTATTTCGAGCGAGCGTCTGCAAGCGTCCGCAAGCTCAGGCGTGCCGTCGGAAGTTATCAGATGTGCGGGGTGCAGACCGTAGAGCATCGAGCAGTGGCGGTGGTGTATCTCCGATTCTTTCTCTTCGTTGTACCACTCGAGAAGCTGACCTTTTTTGCCGATTTTGAACGGCAGCATATGTTTGAGCTTGTCTTTGAGAATTTCTGCAAATTCCTTGTCCTCGCCGAGGATATCGGAAGCCTTGATGCAGTTTTCAAACAGCTCGCGGATTATGCTCATCGTCATTGTTGTCGTCTGCGAAACGGCGCAGCGGCTGCCGTTTAAGACGAAGTTGTTCTCGGGCGAGGTCGAGGGCGCGGCGATGAGATAGCCGTCCTTGTCCTCGACGAGATAGTCGCAGTAGAATTCCGCGCTCTTTTTCATTATCGGATAGGCGGTCTCGCGCAGATATTTTTCGTCCATGGTGTATTCGTAGTGGGCAAAAATATGCTCGCAGAACCAGCCGGGCGACATCGGCCAGAATGCCCATACGGCGCATCCGCCGACGGGGGTCGTCATTCTCCAGATGTCAACATTGTGATGCGCGACAAAGCCGTGCATGCCGTACATCTCTTTTGCCGTGCGCTCGCCCGCGACGGACAGATCGCGCACCATCTCAATAAGCGGCTCGTTGACCTCCGGCATATCGCAGGGGAGAACGGGCCAGTAGTTCATCTCGGTGTTTATGTTTACAGTGTAGTTCGAGTGCCACGGCGGGCAGAGCTTCTCGTTCCAGATGCCCTGAAGCGTCGACGGCTGCGAGCCGGGGCGCGACGAGGATATCGCAAGATAGCGCCCGAAGTTGAACAGCAGGGTGTAGAGCGCGATATCGTTTTTGTCTTTCTTGAAGTTGCGCAGGCGCTTGCCGGTCGGTATGTTATCTTTGCCGTTCGAGCCTATGTCGAGCTCAACTCTCGAATAGAGCGCGCGGTAGTCGGCGATGTGCGCGGATTTGACCGCTTCGTAATCAAAATCTTTCGAGAGTCTCTCAATGCAGGGCTCAAGATGCGGCTTGCCGTTTGTGAAAGCGTTGTTCTGCCAGCCGTTGAAGCTCGTCTCTGCGGTGAGATAGAGCGTGACGACCGTCGCGCCGGTTATCTCTATTCCCTTGCCGCTTATATGCTTTTTGCCGTCTGTGTCGGCTTTCACAGCGCAGGTGAAGAGCATACCGCGCTCGCTGTCGATTTTTGAATAGCTCTGCTTGTCCGACTGACCGTTCGTGTTGTGCTCGCTCGGCGCTTCGCCGCTCATGACGAGCAGACCGCTCTGCGATTTGACTTTGTGATGAAGCTGGCATTTGAGGCTCGCCGTGACATCAAACTTGCCGTTTTCGCAGATGAGGCGGACTGCGATAACTTTATCGGGATGCGACGCAAACAGCTCGCGGCGCATGATGCGCTTACCCTGCCTGTAGCTGACCGAGGCGATTGCCGTGTCAAGATCGAGCGTGCGGATATAATCGGACTTGCGGTCGGAGCCGTCGAATGTCAGAACGAGGTCGCCCAGGGGCAGATATGCCTGGCTCCATGTGCTCATGAAGTCGGATTCTATAATATCCTGCGACTCGCGCAGCTTTCCGTCGAGCGCGAGTGCGCGGGCTTTCTGAAAAGCCTCGAGCGAACCGGGGCGGATAGTGTTCTTCGGGTGTCCCGTCCATAGCTCATCGTGGTTCAGAGAGACGGTCTCTTCTTTTACTTTGCCGTATATCATGCCGCCGAGCGTGCCGTTGCCGATGGGCAGCGCCTGAGTCCAGACGGAGGCGGGCTTGTCATACCAGAGAAATGATGAATCCTTCATTTTTAAGCTCCTTATTTAAGAAGTAATAGACTAATAGATTATAGAAAAAATCGGGCTTTAAGTCAATGCTTTTAAGAAAATGCAGGAAACCCTGCAATTTTTGCTCTGCCGTCTTGCATTTTTGTGTTGCGATATGCTAAAATCATGTTACATATGTAAACGGAATAAGGTGAATATCCAATATGACAAAACAGCTGCTTTCAAAAATAGAGGGCTGTTACTCTTCCATGTCCAAGGGACATAAGCGGATAGCCGACTACATAACCGAAAACTACGACAAGGCGGCGTTTATGACTGCGGCGAAGCTCGGCGATACGGTCGGCGTGAGTGAATCTACTGTCGTCAGATTCGCGTCTGAGCTCGGCTTTTCGGGCTATCCTCAGCTTCAGAAGACCCTGCAGGAGGTAGTCAAGAGCAGGCTGACAAGCGTCCAGCGCATGGAGGCGGCGGGCGGCGAAGATATGCTCGAACACGCGTTTTCTTCCGATATCGAGACGATAAAGGCGACCCGCGAGAGCATCTCGCGCGAGGCGTTCAACGCGAGTGTCGAGGCGATAAACCGCGCGAAGCATATCTATGTCCTCGGCGTGCGCAGTGCGGCGTCGCTTGCAAGCTTTGCGGCGTTCTATCTCAATTTTGTCTATGACAGCGTGACCCTCATCGAACCCGCCGGAACGGGCGAGGCGTTCGATCAGGCGTTCAGAATCAACAAGGACGATGTCTGCATCGCGATAAGCTTCCCGAGATATTCAAAGCAGACGATAAATATGCTGCGCTTTATATCCGACAGGGGAGCGACGGTTATCTCCGTTACAGACAGCGAGAATTCGCCGATAGCGCAGTTCGCGACCCATCTTCTCCTCGCACGCAGCAGCATGGTCTCGTTCGTCGATTCCCTCGTTGCTCCGCTGAGCCTTATCAACGCGCTGATAGCGGCGGCGGCGAGCGAAAAGAGCGGCGAGGTCTACAGCAATCTCAGCTCGCTCGAAAATATATGGGACGAGTATCAGATATACCAGACCCACGAGGACGAGTAAATTTTTCAAAAAGAGGTAAATTATGCCTGAAGTGCTTGTAATAGGCGGCGGAGCGGCGGGGCTTATGGCGGCCGTTACCGCGGCAAAAAACGGCGGCAAGGTCGTTTTGCTTGAACGCAACGAAAAAGTCGGCCGCAAAATAATGATAACGGGAAAGGGCAGGTGCAACGTCACAAACGACTGCGCCGATCTCAACGCCCTCATCTCGGCTGTGCCGGTAAACGGCAGATTTCTTTACAGCGCGTTTTCGCGCTTCATGCCCGCAGATACAATGAATTTCTTCGAGTCCCGGCACGTGCCGCTCAAAACCGAGCGCGGCAACCGCGTTTTCCCCGAGTCGGACAGAGCGTCCGATATAGTCGACGCGCTCTTCTTCGCGGCGAAGCACGCGGGCGTCGATATAGTGACCGGCAGGGCAAAGGAGCTCATAATCGAGTCCGGCAAAGTCCGCGGCGCGATACTTTATTCCGGCGAGCGGATATATGCCGATAGGGTGATAGTCGCCACCGGCGGCAGGTCTTATCCCCAGACGGGTTCGACCGGCGACGGATATGAGCTCGCAAGACAGGCGGGGCACACCGTGACCACGATAAAGCCGTCGCTCGTTCCGCTCGAAGCGCACGAGGGCTTCTGCTCGCGTCTTCAGGGGCTGTCGCTGAGAAATGTTTCGATAACCGTTGAGGACACAAAAACGGGAAAGCACATCTATTCCGATTTCGGCGAGATGCTGTTTACACATTTCGGCGTTTCGGGTCCGATGATACTCTCCGCGAGCTCGCATATGCGGCAGATGGAGCGGGGGAGATATAAAATCGTTATTGACCTCAAGCCCGCGCTTTCGGAGCAGCAGCTCGATGCGCGCGTTCTGCGCGATTTCAGCGAGAACAACAACCGCAATTTTATAAACGCGCTCAACTTCCTGCTCCCCAAAAAGCTCGTGCCCGTTATAGTCTCTCTCTCGGGCATACCAATGGACACAAAGGTCAATTCCGTTACCCGCGAACAGCGCGCGAAGCTCGTTTATCTGCTCAAGCATTTCATTGTTACGGTAACGGACTTTCGCCCGATCGAAGAGGCGGTTGTCACCTCCGGCGGCGTAAAGACTTCGGCTATAGACCCGAAAACGATGCAGTCGAAGCTCATAGACGGTCTGTATTTTGCGGGCGAAGTTATAGATGTCGATGCCTACACGGGCGGATTCAATTTGCAGATAGCGTTCTCGACCGGACATCTTGCCGGAGAGAGCGCGGCTCAATAAAGAAAGCACGAAAGGAAAATCTCTATGTCAATAAATGTTGCAATCGACGGCCCCGCAGGAGCGGGCAAGAGCACAATATCACGCCGCGCGGCTCAGGCGCTCGGATTTATCTATGTCGATACCGGCGCGCTTTACCGCACCGTCGGACTCAACGCACTGCGCTGCGGAGTCGACCTTGAAAATCCCGAGGCTATTGCCGAGAGCGTCAAGGGCATATCCGTTGAACTCAAATACGAAAACGGCGAGCAGGCAGTGTTTTTAAACGGCGAGAATGTCTCGGCGTTCATCAGAACTCCCGAAGCGTCAATGGCGGCTTCAAAAGTTTCGGCGGTGCCTGCAGTCCGCGAGTTCCTTTTCGGTCTCCAGCAGGATATCGCCGCCAAAAACGACTGCGTCATGGACGGGCGCGATATCGGAACCGTTGTTCTGCCCCACGCGCAGGTCAAGATTTTCCTCACCGCCTCCGCCGAGGAGCGTGCGCGCCGCCGCTATAAAGAGCTCATAGAAAAGGGCGAAAAGGTCGAATACGAAAATGTGCTTGCAGAAATGAAGCAAAGGGATTATAATGATTCCAATCGGGCTATCGCTCCGCTCAGAGCCGCGCCCGACGCCATAACGGTCGATACGACGGAGCTTTCGCTCGACGAGTCGATAGAGAAAATAAAAAATGTTATTAAGGAGAATCTTTGATGGAACCGAAGATTAAGGGCAAAGCATTTAACTACGACGATACCAGAGACAGAAAATTTTATGACGTTTTCGTTTGGATGTTTCATCCGCTCGCAAAGATCATCTTTAAGACGCAGTACATCGGCCGCGAAAACGTGCCGAAAACAGGCAGTCTTATAATTGCCTCGAACCACCGCAATTCGTATGATCCCGGACTTATCGTTGCAGCGAGAGTCCGCAAGATCCATTACATGGCGAAGCTCGAGCTGTTCAATCTCAATAAGCTCGCTTCGTGGATGCTTCGCCACCTGAATGCGTTCCCGATAAGCCGCGGAACGGGCGACCAGCGTTCGCTCAACTATGCTATCCGCCTTGTCGAAGAGGGCAAGGTTCTCGGCATATTCCCCGAGGGAACGCGCTCAAAGGATCCCGACGGCAAGATGCTGCCGCCCAAGGCAGGTGTCGCGCTTATAGCCAAAGCCACCCATGCCGATGTTCTGCCCGCGTGTATCTATTTCGAGGGCAAGAGCAAGTTCCGCAAGAAGATAACCGTCCGCTTCGGCGAGGTCATTCCCTATGAGGAGCTCGGACTTACGGACGAATCAAATATGAGTGAGATAAAGGACGCTTCCAGACTTGTCATGGGCAAGATAGGGGAGCTGCTTGAAAAGGGTCATGAAAAGGATTGAGGTTGCAAAAACGGCGGGCTTCTGCTTCGGGGTCAACCGCGCGGTCGAGATGACATATAAGCTCGTTGACAGCGGAAAAAAAGTCGCTACTTTCGGTCCCCTGATACATAACCCGGTCGTTATAGAGGATCTTGAGAAAAAGGGCGTTCGGGTGATAAACTCGCCCATAGAAGCGTCCGCCGATACCACCGTCGTCGTCCGCACCCACGGAGTCGGCGCGAGCGTCTATCGCAGCCTTGAGGCTACGGGCGCTGATATCTGCGACGCTACATGCCCGTTCGTAAAGAAAATACACAGGATAGTCGGCGAAAATTCATCGCCCGATATCCCTGTGCTCATCGCCGGAGACAGCGGTCATCCCGAGGTCATCGGCATCATGGGTCACTGCCGCGGCGAGTGCTTTACTTTCCGCAACGCCGAAGAACTCCGTAAAATTTTCGAAAATCATCCGGAATATTCCGAGAAGAAAATAACGGTTGTCTCACAGACCACTTTCAGCGTAAAAGAATGGCAGGAATCCCTAAAAATAATAAAAATACTATGTACAAATGCAAATGTTTTTGATACAATATGTAATGCTACGCAGGATAGGCAGAAAGAGGCTTCCGAGCTGTCGCAGCGGGTCGATATGATGATAATCATCGGCGGCTCGCAGAGTTCCAACACGGCAAAGCTCAAGGGAGTGTGCGAAAAAAACTGCCCGACTTATCTTGTGGAGCGCGCAGCGGATGTTAAAAATATCGATTTCTCCGCCTGCGATGTTGTCGGCGTTACTGCAGGGGCATCAACCCCTGCGTGCATAATAAAGGAGGTACTTTGTAACATGTCCGAAATTCTTAACGAACAATCCAAAGAGCTTGAGGAAGGCGCAGTCGAGCGTAAGACCGATGTCGCTGAGGCGGCTGCCGGTGAGCTCGAGGAGAGCGCAGCTTCCGCACAGCCGGCGGAGGAGGTGCCTTCCGAAGAAGCAGACGAGCAGGACTTCTCCAAGGCTCTTGAGGAGTCTCTCAACAGCATGAACAACGACCAGAAGGTCACCGGTATCGTCATGGGCTTCTCGCCCACAGAGATCCAGGTCGACATCGGCAGAAAGCATGCCGGCTATGTCCCCATGGACGAGTACAGCGCAGATCCTGCCGCTGACCCGAAGAAGGAGCTCAAGATAGGCGACGAGATCGGTCTTATCATCATGAAGACCAACGATGCAGAGGGCACCGTTATGCTTTCCAAGCGCCGTTATGACGCTATGCAGGCATGGCGCGATATCGCAGACGCGGCTGAGACCGATAAGGTCTTCGAAGGTGTTGTCACCGATGTTGTCAAGGGCGGCGTTATCGCTGTTACCGACGGCGTTCGCGTTTTCATCCCCGGTTCTCTTGCAACCGCATCTCGCAGCGAGTCTCTTGACAGCCTTCTGAGAAAGAACGTCAAGTTCCGCATCATCGAGGTCAACAACTACAAGAGAAGAGCTGTCGGCTCCATCCGTGCCGTCCTCAAGGAGGAGAGAAAGGCCGCTGAGGAAGCTTTCTGGGCACAGGCTGAGGTCGGTCAGAAGTATACCGGCACCGTCAAGTCTCTTACCAACTACGGCGCATTCGTCGACATCGGCGGCGTGGACGGAATGGTTCACATCTCCGAGCTTTCATGGAAGCGCATCAAGCATCCGTCGGATGTCCTGAAAGTCGGCGACGTCATCGATGTCTACATAAAGGCTCTTGATCCCGAGAAGAAAAAGATTTCTCTGGGCTACAGAAAAGACGAGGACAATCCGTGGGAGATCCTTCGCAAGAACTATCCCGAGGGAACCGTTATCGACGCTGAGATAGTCAGTCTTACCGATTTCGGCGCATTCGCAAGAGTTATCCCCGGCATTGACGGTCTTATCCACATTTCTCAGATAGCGGATCGCCGCATCGAGAAGCCCTCCGATGTTCTCAAGGTCGGCGACAAGGTTCAGGCGAAGATCATCGGCATCGACTTCGACAAGAAGCGCGTCAGCCTTTCGATCAGAGCTCTGCTCGAGCCCGCCGCAGAGGACGAGGCTGAGGAGACCGAGGCTGAATAATCAGTTCTGATTTCACTATCCGGTTTCTGCCGTTTGGCAGGAGCCGGATATTTTTATCCCCGCGCGGCTGTTTTTGCATAAATTTTGCACAAAACGCGCCGCGCACTGCAATATCTTTTCTATCCGCGCAGACGGAAAACATATTGTACCGCGGGGCAAAGAGTGGTATAATTATTTTTATAACCGAAGGGAGGCAGATCGATGAAACGCATAACGCTCGTCTGCGGCCATTACGGCAGCGGAAAAACAAATTTCGCGCTCAACCTCGCAGTTAATGCGGCAAAGCGCGGCGAGAAGATAACGCTCGTCGATCTCGATATAGTCAATCCCTATTTCCGCACCGCGGACTACAAGGACGAGCTTGAAGCGGTGGGAGTCAATGTCATTGCCCAGAATCTTGAGGGCACTACACTCGACGCACCCGCGCTGACGGCGAGAATGTTCTCGATTTTTGAGGAGAGCATGGGCAGAGTGATAGTCGATGTCGGCGGCGACGATGCGGGCGCTACCGCGCTCGGACGCTTTTCGCGCCAGCTCAACGAGTCAGGCTATGATATGCTCTGCGTCGTCAACAAATTCCGCAAATTTATTTCAAGTCCCGATGAAGCAGTCGGGCTGCTTGGGGAGATAGAGGCGGCGTGCCGTCTGAAAGCGACGGGGTTAGTCAACAACTCGCACCTGGGTGCGCAGACGACTGCGCAGGACATTCTTTCGTCCGTCCATTATGCCGAGAAAACGGCTGAGCTTGCTGGTCTGCCGCTCGTGTATACAACTGCGCCGAAGAGTGTCGCCGGCGAACTCGAGGGAAAGATTGACAATCTCTATCCCGTCGATGTGCTCGTGAAGCTCCCGTGGTAGAAATTTTCTGACCGATACCGCTTCCGAGGCGAAGCGGCGGATATATAAGTTCGGTATTCTTGATTAGGAGGAACAGATATGGCAAAAGTCACGATCAATGAAAACACCTGCAAGGGCTGTGAGCTTTGCACGACGGCATGTCCGAAGCATATTATCAGCCTTGCTAAGGATAAGCTGAACCTAAAAGGTTATCATCCGGCGTGTGTCACAAATCCCGACGAGTGCATCGGATGTGCGGCGTGCGCTATTATGTGTCCCGATTGTGCAATAACTGTTGAGAGATAAGAAAGAAGAGGTGTTGAAAGTGTCAGAAAGAGTTCTTATGAAAGGCAACGAAGCTCTGGCAGAAGCCGCTATCCGTGCCGGCTGCCGCCACTTCTTCGGTTATCCCATCACCCCGCAGACAGAGCTTGCGGCATATATGTCAAAGGTTATGCCTAAAATAGGCGGTACATATCTTCAGGCGGAGAGCGAAATCGCCGCCGTCAATATGGTTCTCGGTGCGGCATCGGCAGGTGTGCGCGCGATGACTTCCTCGTCCTCGCCCGGAATCAGCCTCAAGACCGAGGGCATATCCTATATGGCAGGTTCGGATCTTCCTGCGGTCATTATCAACGTCCAGCGCGGCGGCCCCGGACTCGGCGGAATCCAACCCTCGCAGTCGGATTACTGGCAGGCGACAAGAGCGCCCGGCCACGGCGATCTGCATATCCTTGTCTTCGCTCCCAGCTCCGTCCAGGAGATGGTCGACCTCGTCGGCAGAGCTTTCGACAAGGCTGATGAGTATCGTATGCCCGCGATGATCCTTGCCGACGGTATGCTCGGTCAGATGATGGAGCCCGTCGAGATAGGCGAAGGCAGCGGCGGCTCGAATGTCGAGAAGCCCTGGGCGGCATGCGGTCACAACGGCGGACGCAAGCACAATATAGTCAATTCACTCTATCTCCAGGCGGCAGACCTCGAGCACCTTGTCAGAGAGCGTTTCGCAAGATATGCGGTTATCGAGGAAAAAGAGCCCATGAGCGAGAGCTACATGGTCGACGATGCCGATTATGTCGTTGTCGCTTACGGCGCATCGGCGCGTGTCGCAAAGGCGGCTGTCCGCGAAGCGAGAGAGCAGGGAATAAAGGCTGGACTTATCCGCCCGATAACCCTCTGGCCGTTCCCGAAGCAGGCTATGCGCGACGCCGCAGAGCACGCAAAGGCTTTCCTCTGCGTTGAGATGAGCATGGGTCAGATGATCGACGATGTCAAGCTCGCTATCGACTGCAGCAGACCCGTTGAATTCTTCGGACGCACCGGCGGAATAATCCCGACCCCCGCCGAAGTCCTTGAAAATATCAAAAAACTTGCAGGAGGCGAAAAATAATGGCAATCGTATTCCAGAGACCCAAGGCGCTTCTTGATGTGCCTACCCATTATTGCCCCGGCTGCACTCACGGTATAATCCACCGCCTCGTTGCGGAGTGCATTGACGAGCTCGGTATAGAGGGCAAGACCGTCGGCATCGCGCCCGTCGGATGCGCCGTTATGGCATATAATTATTTCGGCTGTGATATGATAGAGGCTCCCCACGGACGCGCCCCGGCTGTTGCAACAGGCGTCAAGCGCGCAAAGCCTGAGGATGTCGTTTTTACCTATCAGGGCGACGGCGACCTCGCCGCTATCGGTACTGCCGAGACCGTTCATTCCGCGACCCGCGGCGAGAACATCACCGTTATCTTCGTCAACAACGCGATTTACGGCATGACAGGCGGCCAGATGGCTCCCACCTCGCTGCCCGGACAGGTCACTCAGACCACGCCTTACGGCAGAGATATTAAGACTGCCGGCTATCCCGTCAGAGTCTGCGAGATGCTCTCCACCCTCGACGGCACCGCCTATGCGGAGCGCGTTTCGGTCGACTGCGTCAAGAATATAAACAGAGCGAAGAAGGCTATCAAAAAGGCTTTCGAGACTCAGATCGCCGGCAAGGGCTTCTCGATAGTTGAAGTTATCTCGGCTTGCCCCACCAACTGGGGACTCTCGCCCGTCGATGCGCTCGGCTGGCTCAGAGAGAATATGCTTCCTTATTATCCGCTCGGCGTTTATAAGGACAAGACAGCAGAGGAGGAAGCAAAATGAAGGATATGAACGCACTTCTCGCCGGATTCGGCGGTCAGGGTATACTTTTCATGGGCAAGGTCATCGCCTATGCGGGACTCACCGACGGCAAGGAAGTTTCATGGCTTCCGTCCTACGGTCCCGAGATGAGAGGCGGCACGGCAAACTGCAGCGTCTGCATCTCCTCCGACCCCATCTGCTCGCCCCTTGTTGTCACTCCGAATGTGTTCGTCGCGATGAACGGCCCGTCTTATGACAAGTTCATCGACAGCGTCGTTCCCGGCGGAATAGTTATTCTCGACAGCACGCTCGTTGAGCGCGAGGTCAAGAGAGACGATATCACCGTCTGCCTCGTTCCCGCTACTCAGATGGCGGAGGAGCACGGACTCAAGGGCCTTGCAAACATCATTCTTATCGGCAAGCTCATGGAGCAGACCGGCTTCTGCGACCTCGACACCATGTCGAAAGCTATAGCCAAGGTCGTCCCCGCAAGAAAGCAGCATCTTGTTCCCAAGAATGTCGAAGCTATCGAGCTGGGCATGAACTACAAAGGCTAAACTAAACATCAAAATCCCGGTAATACATCAAGTGTTACCGGGACTTTTTACAGTGCAAACAAAACGCCGCCTCGCCCGGTTTTTATCTCGGACAAGGCGGCGGATTTATTTATTTCTTTTTACATCAGCGATCTGTAAAGCTCTGCAAGCTCAGCAACGCTTGTGTCGCGCGGGTTGCCGGGGCGGCAGGCGTCGTCATATGCGGACTGCGCAAGGAACTCGACATCCTCGGGCTTGACGATTTCCTTGAGGTCGGCGGGGATTCCGACATCCTTTGCAAGCTGTCTGACTGCGTCAACAGCCGCCTTGCGGTATTCGTCAACGCTCATGTTCTCCGTGCCCTCAACGCCCATAGCTTTCGCGATGTCGCGGTATTTCTCGCCGGTCGCGGGTGCGTTGTATTCCATGACGGTCGGCAGGATTATGGCGTTCGCCACGCCGTGCGGGGTGTCATAGAGTGCGCCGAGCGGGTGAGCCATCGAGTGGACTATGCCGAGACCGACGTTCGAGAAGCCCATGCCTGCGATATACTGACCGAGAGCCATTCCCTCGCGTCCCTCGGGAGTGTTCTCAACGGCGCCGCGAAGCGACTTCGAGATTATCTCGATTGCCTTGAGATGGAACATATCGCTCATCGCCCATGCGCCCTTGGTGATGTAGCCTTCGATAGCGTGGGTCAGAGCGTCCATGCCTGTTGCGGCGGTCAGTCCCTTGGGCATGGATGACATCATGTCGGGATCGACAACGGCGACCACCGGGATGTCGTGAACGTCGACGCAGACCATCTTGCGGTTCTTTTCGGCGTCGGTGATAACATAGTTTATCGTGACCTCTGCCGCAGTGCCCGCCGTGGTAGGAACGGCGATTATCGGAACGCACTTGTTCTTTGTCGGCGCAACGCCCTCAAGGCTCCTGACATCGGCGAACTCGGGGTTCTTGATGATTATGCCGATAGCTTTCGCGGTGTCCATCGAGGAGCCGCCGCCGATAGCTACGATGCAGTCCGCGCCGCTCGCCTTGAATGCCTCAACGCCGGACTGAACATTCTGAATTGTCGGGTTGGGCTTAATTTCGCTGAACAATTCGTATGCGATGCCCGCGTCGTCCAGAACATCGGTGACCTTCTTCGATACGCCGAACTTGATGAGGTCGGGGTCGGATGCGACGAAAGCTTTCTTGAAGCCTCTTGCGGTTATCTCTTCGGCAACCGCCTTGACTGCGCCCGCGCCGTGATATGAAGTTTCATTGAGAACGAATCTGTTGTACATAATTTTTACCCTCCCGGATATTTTTGATAAAGCTGAATTGATAAAACTTTATCTTTTCCTTAATCCTATCATCAATTTTTAATCGTATTTTAAAGCTCGTTTAAATAAATTGTGAACACAAGGACCATCCGGAGGAAAAGTGTTGATTTAAACCGCGCCGTTGTCCTGATAATCATGCAGAAGCTTCAGCAGCTCGGCGGCGTGCCGACCCTCGTCAACCGCATATTTTTGAAACATTTCTGCGGCGGTTTTGTCGTCCGAAGTTTCTTTCGCGTAGTTTTCAAAGTCGCGCACAAGCTCCGTAGAGTTCTGCCATGCTCTGAGAACTCTGTCGCGCGTGGTTATAACTATCTTTTTATCTTTGCTCATTTTGTCATGTCCTTTCGTTTTTCGTTATTATGCCCGATACGGCACGAAAAAATATCGGCGTAAAGGGTATAAATTTTGCTTTGCGCCGAAAACTATTCTCCGAAAGCCAATTAAAAAGGAGAAATTCATATGCAGCTCACACAGAAAGAAAAAGAATTGCTCAAGGATCTCAAGGGACAGGAGAAGCTCTGCGTCGAGAAATATTCTCAGCACGCAGCGGCGGCAAATGACGAACAGCTCAGTCAGCTTCTGAACTACCTCGGCGGCGTTGAGCAGAGGCACTTGGATATTATCACGAAAATCGACAGCGGCGAGATTCCTCAGCCCGCGGCAGGGGAGGCGGCTCCGAAGAATGATTTCAAGCAGACCTATTCGGTCAGCGAAACGCAGGAAAAGAAGAACGACTGCTATATCTGTTCCGACCTGCTCGCCACAGAAAAGCACGCCTCCGCGCTCTATGACACCTGCATCTTCGAGTTCAAGAACGAACAGCTCAGAACGGTTCTCAACTCTATCCAGCGCGAGGAGCAGGAGCACGGCAAGAAAATATATGATTATATGTCCGCAAACAATATGTATTCGTGATGCAAAAGGACCGTCCCTCGGGGCGGTCTTTTACATAAGCTCTTGACCGTCGGGCGCGATTGTGATATCCTTGCAGTGTGAAAAATACGATTTGACGGAGTGAAGGAAATGGCAGTCAGCGCAAACGAAAGCAGAAAAATAATGGAGCGTATCGGCTTCCCGCAGGAGGCTGTAGACACTATCGGCGATTGCACCGAAAGAGTGTCGGAAAATGCGGATTTCAACGCCCTTGTCGATGAGTTCATCGCCCATCCCGAGAACCTCGACAGCGTGCTCGAAAGACTCAAGGCGCTCAGCGAACAGCTCGGCGAAAATGAGTATACAATGAATATGTGCCTGCTCCTCGGCGCGTGCCCCGCGCTGCGCGAGCGCTATGCCGAAAAGGGTATCGACGAGGCGATATTCTGGAAAAGCATTGAGGATATGCGCTGGAAGCTTCATGAGTGCATGGACTGCGAAGAGGTCTGGGGCACTTTCGTCCCGCATTGGTACAGGGGCTTTTTCGAAATGACCCGCTTCGGGCTCGGCAGATTTCAGTTCGAGGAGACGGACTTCGACGCCGATTGCTATGAGAAGTGCGGCAACACTCTCAAGCGCGGCGACACGGTCATAAACTTCCATATCCCCTCGGCAGGACCGCTGACCGACGAGAAGAGACTTGATTCGTATAAGCAGGCATACAAGTTCTTCGGCGGCAAGGACGGCGAGCCCATGGCGTTCGTGTGCGGCTCGTGGCTGCTCTATGAGGGACACAAGGAGTTCCTGCCCGAAAACAGCAACATACTTCGCTTCATGGATGACTTCGATATAATCAGAAGCGCCGACAAAGAGAAGTTCGGCGACGGCTGGCGCGTGTTCGGGAAATACAGCGACGGACCTGTTGACGACCTGCCCGAGGATACTTCTATAAGGCGCGCATTCAAGCAGAGACTTCAGCAGGGCAAGCCCACGGGCTACGGCTACGGCGTGTTCTTCTTCGACGGCGAAAAGATACTCGGCAAATAACGAAAAATTTAAAAAAATTGTTGACAATCGGCTCGTTTTTTGATATCATAGCTGTTGTCGCACGGGAGTGCGACACATAAGGGCCACTAGCTCAGTTGGTTAGAGCACTCGGCTCATAACCGAATGGTCCGGGGTTCGAGTCCCTGGTGGCCCACCAAGAAGCGCCGATCTTCGGCGCTTCACAAATATAGGGGTATAGCTCAGTTGGTAGAGCAGCGGTCTCCAAAACCGCGTGCCGAGGGTTCAAGTCCTTCTGCCCCTGCCAAGAAAAAGACCAAGTCATATGACTTGGTCTTTTTCAGTGAAATTCGTTCCTTCGGAACGAGTGAAATATCTTCGATGTGAAATATTTGCTCCGCAAATGTGAAATACGCCTGCGGCGTGTGAAGAACGAATTTTATTTCACGTTGCGACGAAGGAGCAATATTTCACATTTGCCGTAAGGCAAACATTTCACATCCCGCGTCAGCGGGATATTTCACAGGATTATGTTTATAAAAGCGCAAGTAAATCGATTTTTAGGTATTGTAGAAGTTCAAAGTCTTTTACACAGGACTGCGTGCTTTTTTCAACGAAATAAATCCCTTTCGGTATTTGTGAAATGCCCTACGGGCGTGAAATACGCCTGCGGCGTGTGAAATCGCTGCGGCGGTGAGTGATTTATTTCATTTCACTTGATGCGAAGCATCAAATTTCACAATTTGCAGAGCAAATTATTTCACCGTGAGCGACAGCGAGCGATTTCACTCTTGTTTAGATTAAGTGCTTTGAACCAGAAGCGCGGAGCGTGCCGGGGCGAACCGCCGTGCCGCCGCCGGTGGCGGAGGAAGGCACGGCGGTGAGGTGAAGAAACAAGGAGCAGTGCGAGTGCTCCATCGTCCTCGGCAGCTCCATATCATTCGTTTCCGCCTTTGGCGAAAACTCGTTCATTGCGCGCCTCGTCCTCTCCCAAAAAGGCAAGCCTTTTTGGGACCCGTACTATGCGACTATGTTTCTGAGGGGCAACTTCAAGTCCTTCTGCCCCTGCCAAGAAAAAGACCAAGTCATACGACTTGGTCTTTTTCAGTGAAATTCGTTCCTTCGAAACGAGTGAAATATCTTCGATGTGAAATATTTGCTCCGCAAATGTGAAATACGCCTGCGGCGTGTGAAGAACGAATTTTATTTCATGCTTTGTCATTTGTCATATGACAAAACATTTCATTAGCAATGTTATAATATTCACGGATGTATCTTTTTATCTACTCTTAGCGGCAAAGAAATGTTGACTTGATAATTTTTGCATGTTATGATGAACTCGCAGATATATAAAGGAGAGCTAACATGACACGGCAGGAATTTGTTGATCAGCTTATAGAGAACGGAATAAATCCTGATATTGTATTGTTTGATTTTGACAACAATGTGAGGGACGGTTATTGCATAAGAAAAAACTATTTTCGTTGGGAAGTCTTGAAAAGGGAAAGGGGAACAGAGTTTTGTTGTATGGGTTTCCCGTCGGAGAGTGATGCATTGACCTACTTGTTCAACAAACTTCTCGGTATATACGCAAGTTGTTAATAAATCAACAATTGAAGTCGGAAGTGCCGATGATATCAGAAACAAGCTTTCTTCTTTCGTTAAGGATAAATATTAAAAATTGAGACACCTATTGAAATGCATATCTTATACATTAGACAAAACTCCTGCGCGTCAGCGTGGGAGTTTTGCTTTGTTATTCTGATTCCCGCAATACTGCCTGCCCCCTCAACGCATATTGACTTTTACCCATGAATATGCTATTGTAAATATTGGATAAAAATTTATTTAATATCTGCAATATAATATGCATATTGCGGGAATCGGGAGGCGCGCTATGTCAAAAATCTTGTCTTTTCTAATGTCCGCCGTTATGATATTCGCCTATCTTCTCGGCTTCGGTTCTATAAAAACCGACGGCGATTATACAGTCGTGCGAACCGATAAGCTCAATTCCGTGCTGTCGCTCTATGCCGCGCAGGGGATATGCTATGACGGCGAGAATTTCTACTGCTCCGGCGCGATAACTGCGGTGAATTTCACGGGGTTCTCAAAGTTCGACAAGGAGATGAACTGCCTGAAGGTCAGGACGAATGCCGTGCCCAAAGAGTTCACCGAGAAGTACGGCAGCAATCACATCGGCGGCATCGACTGCGCCAACGGCTATATATACGCGCCCGTCGAGGGCAAGTTGGACGGAAAGCATCTGTATAATTTCATTCTGCTCTATGACTGCAAAACGCTCAAATATACCGGGATATATTATGATATGTCGAGCGAGTATCTGACCGACGGCATCCCGTGGTGCGCGATAGACAGGGAAAACGGATATCTTTACACCTCGCAGTTCCACAATGTCGGCGAGATACTTCAATATGACCTCGAAACTATGACTTTCCTGCGCGCGATACCGCTCGAAGAAAAGCTCAGCAGGATACAGGGCGGCTCGGTCTATAACGGCGTGCTTTATCTCTCCTATGACGCGGCGAACAGCACTCGGGAGCAGATAATCGCGGTCGATCCGAATACCGGCTCGGTTCGCGTGGAGTTCACAAGATATTGCCCGAACTATGACAACGAGGCGGAGGATGTCTGCGTTTATCCCATGGAGGACGGCTCGCTGTTCCATGTCGTCGATTACGATAAGCTCATCAACGCGAATGTGAGCCACTATAAGCCTGCCGAGGGCTGAATTTCCGAAGTTATTTTTATTCAAATATAAAGGAAGAGGTGGAGTTTATGGCAACATTACTTAAAAACTGCAGGATCTATGACGGAACGGGCAGCGACGCCGTGAATGGCAGCGTTCTGTTCGAGGGAGACAGAATAATTGAAGTGGGCGATGTTGACGAGAGCCGTGCCGACAGCGTTATCGACCTCGAGGGCAGGTCGCTTGCCTCCGGCTTTATCGATCCCCATTCCCACAATGACTGGTTCGCCATAAAGACGGAGCCGCTCAAATATTTCGAGCCGTTTATCCGTCAGGGCATAACCACATTCGTGACCGGAAACTGCGGTCTTTCCGCCATCGGCTTTGACGATGATACGCCTTATAAGGACAAGATAGGCGGCGGCCTTTTCTTCTTCAACGGCACTACAGGGAAATACGGCTCTATAAAAGAATTCAACGCCGCTATAGACAGAAATATGCCTTGCAATATCGCAACGCTCGTGGGTCATTGCTCGGCGCGCGCGTCCGTTTCGGGATATGAAAACAGAAAGCTCTCGGCGCAGGAGGAGGAGAAAATGCTCGGCATCCTCGAAGATAACCTGCGCGACGGCGCGGCGGGTGTCTCGCTCGGTCTGATGTATGAGCCGGGGCTCTACGCCGACACAGAAGAGCTCAAAAAAGTTGTCAAGCTCTGCTGTAAGTATAATAAGCCGCTCACCGTCCATCCGAGGGCGGAGAGCAAAGTCTCAATGTCCTACGACTCGCTTTTCGGACGTTCGCATCTGCTCAGAGCCGAGGATGAGCTCGTTGAAATATCAAAGGGCACGAACCTCAAGCTCCAGCATTCGCACGCGATATTTGTCGGCCGCCAGTCGTTCGGCGACAAGGATGAGTTCGTCGCCATTCAGAACAGCCTGCGCGAAAACGGCGTCGACGCGATGTTCGATATATATAACGAAACTCTGGGCGTGTCCGTCATAACGGTCGTGCTCCCCGTGTGGTATCAGGGAATGAGCAAAGAGGAGCGCAAAAAGCCGCTCAACAAGCTCAAACTCAGCGTGCTCATCAAGGCGACGAGTATACTTCTCGGCTTCGGCTTCAAGGATATTCAGATAGCGTATATCGGTCCGGGATATGAGAAATATGAGGGCAAGACCGTCCACGAGATAGCAAAGGAGAACGGGAAATCGGATCTCGATATGTATCTCCAACTCTGCGAGGAGAGCGACTTCAAGGGCAGGGTCAATATGGGACCGTACAGCACTCCAGAGATAATCCGCGAGTTCGAGCATAACCCCAACTGCCTCTATATGACCGATGCTTGGGTCGAGGATTTCGGCGTTCAGAACCCGGCTATCTATGACTGCTATCCGAAGTTCCTGCGCGATTCTCTCAGAGGTACGGGTGATACTCTGCCCAACACCGTCCGCCGCATGACCGGCGCGACCGCCGACAGATTCATGCTCAAAGACCGCGGATATATAAAGCCCGGATATTTCGCCGATTTCACCGTGTTCGATGAGGACGAGACGAAGAACGCAACGCCCGATCAGACGAAGTCTTTCGGCATAAAGAAAGTGTTCATCAACGGCGAGCTCGTGCTCGATAACGATGAACTCAACAAGTCCGCACTCAAAACTACAGGCCGTGCGCTGACAGTGTAAAACAAATTAAAAATTAAAGATCGTTCTCCGAAAAGAGGACGCTCTTTTGCCTTTCTGCCTTGCTTTTTAGCCGTGCAATCTGATAGAATAGACTCATCAGCAGTGAATTTTTCGGAGGACAGCCATGAAAATATTTAACGCCGCCGACTTCGGCATAGTTCCGAATGAGGATATTTCAGAGAAGCTCGCAGAGTTTATCTCGGCATTGAAAGCTGAGGACGGGGAGAAGACCGCCGTGTTCGACAGCGGCACTTATTATATTGACAGCGAGCGCTGCAAGGAATATATGCTCGTTATCACCAACACCGCCGGGGAGAAGGAGTTTTCGCCCGACGAAACGCCGCATCTCAACGCCGTTCCGTTCTATTTCGGCGGCGTGTCGAATCTTGTTTTCGACGGCGGAGATTCGATTTTTGTCATAGACGGCAAGGTGACTAATATAGCTATCGAAGACTGCCGGAATATAACTCTGCGCAATCTCGAGATACGCCACGCCCGCCCGGATATGCATGAGCTTTCGGTCGTTCAAAAGAGCGCGTTCAGCGTGGATTTCAAAATCGACAGCGACAGCAGCTTTTCGGTCGAAAACGGCAAGCTTGTTTTTTCGGGTCACGGATATAAAAACTGCTGCGATATGAGTTCTGTCAATGCCGGATGGATTGGGCTCATACGCGAGAAAACGCCCGAAAAGGTCAAGCGCGTTATGCATCCGCTGTTCTCGTCATTCAGCGTGCGCGATATGGGCGGCGGCGTTGTCCGCGCAAAATATCTGAATACCTCACGCTTTGCTCTGGGCGACAGGTTCTATTATTATGATGTCCGCCGCCAGTTTGCCGGGATATTCATAAACAGAAGCGAAAATATAACGCTCGAAAATATAAAGCAGCGGTTCAATTATTCCCTGGCTCTCGTCGTGCAGGACAGCGAAAATCTGACCGTTGACAGCGTCGATTTTTCGCCCGAGCAGGACTCCGCAAGGCTTTTGGCTTCCGTTGCCGATTTTATCCAGCTGTGCATGTGCCGCGGTCTGATGACCGTCAAAAACAGCTATTTCAGCGGCGCGGGCGACGATTGCCTCAATGTCCACGGCGTACATTTCGAGATAGTCGACATCAGCGGCAGAGATATGACCGTCCGCTTCATGCACCCGCAGACCTACGGCTTTGATCCGCTGAGAGTCGGCGACACAGTCGCGTTTATCAACCCCGACACAATGCTCGAAAAAGGGCAGGCGGTTATCGAAAAAAGCGAGCTTGTCAATAACTATGATATCAAACTGACCCTGAGCTCCGTTGAGAGTGCGCAGGTCGGCATGGTGATAGAGGATATCAGCGCATGCCCCAATCTCGATTTCGTCGGCAACAAAGTGACCCGCATAATCACGCGCGGACTGCTTATCACCACGCGCGGCAAAGTAAATGTCAAAAACAATCATTTTGTCAGCACGACTATGAGCGGTATACTGCTCTCTGACGACGCGAAAAACTGGTACGAGAGCGGGATGTGCCGCGATGTTACGATAGAGAACAATGTCTTCGACTATTGCGGCGAAACGCCGATTCTTATCAAACCCGAAAACAGCCGCTACGAGGGCGCGGTACATAAGAATATAAAGATAATCGGCAATGAGTTCAAGTCGTATAAGGGTTGCTGCATCAGCGCGAAAGCGACAGATGGTATACTGGTCGAGAACAATAAATTTTTCGGAGAGAAGATAAAGACGCAGAATTGCAATAATATAAACGTCAGATGAATCCGAGAGGAATATTGCCATGACAGAGAATATTAACAGCGCGGAGTTCCTCGACCGCATAACCTCAATCGTGCCGTCCGAGCGGCAGATAGAACTCCAGCGCATGGGCTATTATAATTTCATCCATTTCGGGCTCAATACATTCACCCGCAGAGAGTGGGGCAACGGAAAAGAAGATCCTTCCGTTTTCACTCTCAAGGATATCGACACCGACGGGTGGGCGCGCAGAATAAAGAGCACTGGCAGCACCGGCGTTATTTTCACCGCGAAGCACCACGACGGCTTCTGCCTGTTCCCGAGCAAATATACCGATCATTCAATAGCGGCGACGGGGTACAGGGACGGCAAGGGCGATCTCGTAAAGCAGCTCGCCGATTCGTGCAGAAAATATTCGCTCAAGTTCGGCATATATCTCTCGCCGTGGGACAGGCACGAGAGCACCTACGGCACCGAGGAATACAACGACTATTTCTGTAATCAGCTCACTGAACTCTGCACGAATTACGGCGATATTTTCTGCTTCTGGTTCGACGGCGCGTGCGGCGAGGGCAAAAACGGACGCAGACAGCGCTATGACTGGGAGAGGTATTATGAACTTATCAGGCGGCTTCAGCCCGGCGCGATAATCGCGAACTGCGGACCCGATGTCCGTTGGATAGGCAACGAGTTCGGCAGGGCGAGAAAATCGGAGTTCAGCGTAGTCCCGAGGCGCATGTGGGACGGCTCATATGTTGCGGCGCAGTCGCAGCAGAAAGAGGGCGCAACGGTCATGCTCAGAAAGCTGTCGAACACCGACAAGTCGCTCGGCGAGCGCGAGCAGCTTGTCGGCGAGGAGCTTTGGTGGTATCCCGCGGAGATGGATATCCCCGTCACATATTTCGGCTGGTTCTGGCGTCCGCTGTTTGAGATATTCTTCACCCGCACCGTCTCGAATCTCACAAAGTGCTATTATAACTCCGTCGGCGGCAACGCGATGCTCCTTGTGAATATCCCGCCGAACAATCGCGGTGAGCTGCCCGACAGGTTCATAAACCGCCTCGTAAAAGCGCGGAAGAGAATCGAAAAGCGCTTTGAAAACAAGGCGGAAATACTGAAAACAGAGAGCGACGGAAATACTTTCACCGTCTCAATAAAGCCGCAGAAAGTCAAGACAATAGTTATATCCGAGGATACAACGAAGAGCCAGCGCATCGAAAAGTTCCATATAACCGCCGGAAACAGAACCGTATACAGCGGCACGACCGTCGGCTATAAAAAGATATGCCGCCTGAAGCGCGGGATAAGAAACTGCGCAGAGCTCAGAATTCATATAGACGAGTGCCGCAAAGAGCCGCATATCGCGGGGATAAAGGTATATTGATTGCGAGGTGCATCGGAGTGATACGTAAATTCGGCAGATTTTTGGGCGGCGCGGCAGCCGCGCTTGTCTGCATGATGTTTATTTTCAGAGCGACCGTTTCGGCTTTGCCGCTGGATATCGGTTTTTCGACGACGAAATTGAGTGCCGAAGAGAGGATCAGATTTCTTGGGAGTATCAATTTTGAGTCGACAAATAAAGAGCCCGATTGGGAGTCGATATCCTGCTTTGATGTAAGCGACAGCGGATATATCGCCATTGTCGGTGAATCGAAAAATGGTCACAACAGCATATCGGTGTATGACAAAGACGGGAAGTTTGCCTATGGATATACTCTTGATTGCAGCGGGCGTTTCGGCGTCGGTTGGGACGGAGATAACATAGCCGTCTATTTTGTCAGGGAAGATATTGCGGCGACATTTGACAGGAATGCAAATAATATCACCTGCAATGAAATACCGGATACAACTGCGAACAGTTCGTATTGGAGCAACGAGGTGCTTTATAAGACCCGGCGCGTCAAAAACGGAGTTCGTTATGAAATGAAGAACACCGGAAAAGTAGCGAGCGCGATATCTCCGGCGTATGCTGTTTTCGAGATGACAGAGCCGGACGGCACAGTGCATGTTATTTTTGACAACAGCAAGGATTATGATATAAAACTAATTAAAACATGCATTGCGGTGGTTGTGTCCTTCTCAGTGGTTGCGTCAATACTAACGCTGAAAACCATTGAAGACCGTAAAAAAATAAAACAAAAAATAAATAAAAGAGAACTTTAATTGCTGCACCCGGTGATTTGGTATTCATGAATGTATGAACACTCAGAGCCAAAAAACAGTTGCAAACTGCGCAGGGTTCCAATTCTATATAATATAGACGAGTGCCGATTTTGCTAAAGCACACAGAAACAGTAATTTATCCGGTCTTTTCACAGACCGGATATTTTTATCTTTCCTCTTGACTCTACAACTATTATAGAGTTTATGATATACTGAGACTTATGAGGAGATAAAATTATGAAGAGAAACCTTACGGACGGAAATGTGTTCAAAAATGTCATACTGTTTTCATTGCCCTATCTGTTGTCTTATTTTTTGCAGACGCTTTACGGCATGGCGGATCTCTTTATAATAGGTCAGTTTGAGGGTGTGGCGAGCACTACCGCTGTGTCGATAGGCTCGCAGGTTATGCATATGCTGACTGTCATGATAGTCGGGCTTGCAATGGGCTCGACGGTCAGTATCGGCAGAGCGGTCGGTGCTCGGGATGATAGACGCGCCGGCGCGGATATCGGAAATACAGTAACGCTTTTTATGTCGCTGTCATTGGTTCTGACTGCCATTTTGCTCGTGCTGATAAACCCGATTGTTTCCGTTATGTCCACTCCGACAGAAGCGGTCAGCGGTACGGTTGCCTATCTGACTGTCTGCTTTATCGGCATACCTTTTATTACGGCTTATAATATAATCAGTTCGATATTCCGCGGCATGGGCGATTCAAAAAGCCCGATGTATTTCATTGCCGTAGCCTGCGTGGTGAACATAGGGCTCGACTACCTCTTTATGGGTGCGCTGCGCATGGGAGCGGTCGGCGCGGCACTCGGAACTACGCTCTCGCAGGGAGTCAGCGTCGCGGTATCTCTTGCGGTTATATTGAAAAGGCGCGGAATAAAGCTGCAGAAGTCCGATTTCAAACCGAGGCGCGAGGTAATGGGTCAGATGCTTAAAATAGGCGTGCCTATTTCTTTGCAGGACGGTTTTATTCAAATTTCATTTATTATAATAACCGTTATTGCAAACCGCCGCGGTCTTACCGATGCCGCCGCAGTCGGAATAGTTGAAAAAATAATGAGCTTTCTGTTCCTTATACCGTCGTCGATGCTCTCGACTGTTTCCGCAATCGGGGCGCAGAATATCGGCGCGGGCAAGCCCGAGCGCGCGGTCGAGACATTGCGTGACGCGGCTTTTATCGCGACCGGATTCGGATTTTTGACGGCAGTTTTCATTCAGTTTATAGCCGAACCCGTTGTCGGACTCTTTACCTCGGACGCGGCGGTTACTGCTGCGGGAGGTCAATATCTGCGCGGTTATATATGGGATAGCTTTTTCGGGGGCGTTCAGTTCAGCTTCAGCGGTTATTTCTGCGCCCGCGGAAAGTCGGGCATATCGTTCCTGCACAACTTCCTTTCGATAGTTTTGGTGCGCGTTCCCGGCGCCTATCTTGCGTCGAAATTCTATCCGTCAACGCTTTTGCCGATGGGACTTGCCTCTGCGGCGGGTTCGCTGATTTCAATAATTATCTGCGTTGTCGCTTTCTGCGTTTTGCGGCGAAAGGACAGAGCGGAGCTACAGGGAGAATCAATATGAAGCTTTTTCAAATAGGGGATATGGCGAAGCTGTTTCATTTGAGCGTGAGCAGTATAAGGCATTATGAAGCGCTCGGACTTATAATGCCGGAATATATCGATCCCGATACAGGCTATCGCTATTACAGCACGCGCCAGTTCGAGGCTTTTAACGCGGTTTTATATCTGCGTGCGCTCGATATGCCGCTCAGTGAGATAGCCGATTTTTTGCAGAACAGAGATGTTGAAAAAATCGAGGAAAAACTTAGAGAGCAGAAAGAGGCGGTGATAGAAAAACAGCGCGAGCTTCGCCGGATAGAGCGCAAAATCGATAACCGCCTCAGACAGCTGCACGACGCTCAGAGCTCCGATCTCGGGATGATAAGACGGGAGAGAAGCCCGAAATGCAAGCTGTTTTGGATGCAGAAGCCGCTGAAAATAAATAATTATCATGATATGGAGGAGCCGACTATCAAACTTGCAGAATTGCAGGCGGAGGCAGTTATATTTCTCGGCAAGGTCGGCGTCGGCATCTCGCCTGAGAATCTGTATGACGGCAGATTCGATCAATATGACGGGATTTTTCTCGTGCTCGATGAAGAGGATAAATTCAACGGCGAAACGGTGACTCTGCCGGAATCGGAGTGTGTTTCGGTGCGCTTTCGCGGCAGTCATCCTCAGGCGCCGGAGCAGTATGAGCGCCTTATGTCGTATATTCGGACAAGCGGGCTGGAAGTAACGGGCTTCTCCCGGGAAATAACCATGATCGATTACGGAATAACCAACGATACGGAAAAGTTTGTAACCGAGATAAGGATTCCGGTAAAATAAGAAAATATATTATAAGGCGCGAAAAACAGTTGCAAACTGCGCGGAGTCCCCTGTATAATATAGACGAGTGCCGCAAAGAGCCGCATATTGCGGGGATAGGGATATATTAATAAAGAATGTTGTATTAACATTTCAGGAGGCAAGCACATGAAATCATCAAACGGTAAAACAGAAAAAGGCGGTTGGTTGGGGCTTGTTATCTTTTTGCTTGCGGAAATTGCAGCTGCCTTACTTTTTAATATTCCGTGGATTATCCTGCGTGAAAAGATAGCCTTCGCCGATGAGAATGTTACCGCCTTTTCTCCCGTGATTTCGAGCTTTTACATAGGAATTCTTTTACTGGGTCTGATAATTCTGTGGATTGTCATATCTTTAGCAAGGGCAGGCGGACATGGAAAAACAAAGAACGGCGCGACCTACGCTGTGCCTATGAAAAAGAGCAGCCGTATTTCCGGTCGGCGAGTCATAGTTATCATTCTTGTTGTCGCTATGCTGCTGCCGATGCTTCTTGGAATTTGCTGGCGCAAGAGTCTGACCTGTGAAAATTCCGTTAAATTTTACAGCCCGTTTGGAAACTGCACAGCAGTGTATGGCCCGCAAGATATAGACAAGGTTGAGATATACGCAAGGGATCCGGAATGGTGGATCAGCATTTTGTCGGCGAGACGTATAAGAGAGTCCTTTTTTGGAATAAAGCTGACATTTACAGACGGGAAAACGGTGAAGTTTGAAAAATATTATTTCAGGGGCGGCATGAAAGACGGTATGCCGGATAGAATGCTTGACCAGATGGCTGAAATAAAGGCTCTTGTGCCGAACGAAAACTTTTCTTCATCAGGTAACGAAAAGATTTCCCGTGTTCTTAACGGACTGAATTATGAACAGAGAATGAAGCTGTATAAGCTGTTTGGCGAAGAACGGTAATACCGCATAAACCCTATTGATTATTTTTGAAAATCATGCTAATATAATGACAGATATCGAGAGCTGCTTTTAAAAAGCGGCTTTCTGAAAGGCTTCAAGTTAGCTTTTGCTAACCAAAAACGAGGTAATACAAATGAAAAACTTTTGGGATCGCAACGCCCGCTTCTACGATGTGTTCATGAAAAAGGACGCGGCGGCATATGAGCAGATGTATGCGCTGTTGCGCCCCGCCGTGAAAGATAAAACCGTGCTCGAACTCGCAACGGGTACGGGTATGATAGCGAAGAATATCGCAGGTTCGGCAAAAATGATAGAAGCGACCGACCTTTCGCCCGAGATGATAGAACAGGCGGAGCGGGGGAACAGCTGCGCCAATATACATTTTTCGGTGCAGGATATGTTCGCGCTGCCTTATCCCGATGGCGCATTCGACGCGGTCATAGTCGCGAACGCCCTGCATATAGTCCCCGAGCCCGAAAAGGCGCTGAGCGAGATAAAGCGCGTTTTGAAAGACGGCGGAATATTGATAGCCCCGACCTTCACCCACGCGGGCAACGACGCGCGCGGAAAGCTGAAAGCATTTTTTATGAAGCTTGCCGGATTCCCTCTGCACAGCAAGTGGTCCGACGACGGGTATCTCTCGTTCCTGCGCGATAACGGCTGGACGGTGCAGAAATATGCGCTGCTCAGAGCGTCGTTTCCGCTGACATATGTCGAGTGCATCAAGAGCAACACGGAGGTGTGAAAAGATGAAAGACAGCGAACTGCAATTTGACCGAAGCTGCCATGTGCTCTATTCAAAACAGTGCAAAAAGCAGATACAGGCGAAAATAGCCCTGCACTATCCCGAGAACAGGCGCGAAAGCGTGTGGGAAGAGGTACAGAAAAAATATGTTGAATTTCTCTCCGATTGGCGCACTGATCTCGGCGGGAAGAAAAATTTCCATAACGGGAGCGGCGGTACATACGACTGCATAGCCCTCATGGCGTATTATGTCGTCTGCAAGGATGTTACGAGCCTTGACGAGATAGAGGAGATGGAGGGCGATCTGTTTTTGACGGCGTTTCGCAAGATGACTTTCATCGACGCGAACAAGCCGATAGTCAAAAAGCTGATGTACCGCGCATTTTTAAACGCGAAAAAGCAGTGCGACAAATGGGGCGACTTCAAGATGTATGTAGCGCCGTTTGAAGAGAATAAACCGATATATTATGAATTCACCGAGTGCCCGACCGCGGAGTTCGCCAAGAAACACAACCTGCTCGAGGTCATGCCCGCGCTCTGCAACCCCGATTACGAGGGCATGGAGCTCATAGGCGCGCGGCTCGTCAGAACGACGACCTGCTCAAACGGCTGCAAATGTGACTATACCATCTGCGGCAGCAGGGATGAATATTTAGACTCCCACCCCGAATACCGCGACGAGGCGGGTTACAGGAGGAACAAATGACAGCGCTTAAATTAATAATTGAGGGAATCATTCTCGGCGGTCTGCTCGTCGTCTATTGCCTTGTCGGCATCCGCGGCGGAG
>DKDF01000049.1:12666-13258 GCA_002451755.1 Ruminococcaceae bacterium UBA6855 | reverse complement strand
CCCGGAGCGGTCGGTATGGTGTTCCTCTATCACAAGGATGTTCAGGACAGGTGCGTTGAGCTTGGGCTCACCACGCACGAAAAGATACGCAAAAGAGCGATTATATTTAAAATATTCGGCATAGTTTTGTATCTCGCATATGCGGCGGTCTGCGTCTATGCGATAAACGGCGCAGAGGGTTTTCTCGGCGGATTTTTGCAGCTGTTTGTGATTCTGTCGATATGCAACGTCATTGACCGCCTGCTTGTTGACGAGTTCTGGGTTTGCCACACGAAAACGTGGATAATCCCAGGCACGGAGGATCTTATGCCGTATATCAACCGCAAGGATAAATGCATCAAGTGGCTCTTGGGTACAGTCGGCATGGCTGTTATCTCCGCCGCTGTTGCCGGGATAGCCGAGCTTGTGAGGTGATTTGAAATGCTGTTCAAAACATTGGGAAGCGAAAAGAATCCCGCAGTGCTGTTCTTTCACGCCATGGGCGTGACGGGAGCGAGCAGCGAGCCCGTCGCAAAGAATATGCAAAGCAAGTATTTTTGCATCATGCCGACCTCCACCGTTTATTGCAGCGGACAGAAATACATCAGCAAGG
>DKDF01000049.1:8395-12626 GCA_002451755.1 Ruminococcaceae bacterium UBA6855 | reverse complement strand
ACATCAGCAAGGCGGACGAGATAAAGCAAATTGAGGGTTTCCTAAAAAAGCACGGGGTCAAAAAACTCGCAATGATAGTCGCCTCTTCGATCGGCGCGGATCTTGCAATGACATTCATTTCGCAGACAAAGCTGCCGATTGAGCATGTCTTTTTCGACGGCGGACAGTTCGCGCAGATCGGCAAAAGCACCCGCCGGATAATGGTTCCGTTTTTGTATTTCGCGATAAAAAGCCTTTATTGGTCAAAGGGCGGCACGCTGAAAAAGATAATGTGGTGCGATGACGACTCTATAAAGCCATATTTTATCGACGCGGGCAGGCAGCTGACCTATGGCAATATATGCCGTCAGCTTGCGGACAGCCTTGAAGATAAGCCATTTCCCTCCCTGCCGCCGGAGCTTCAGAGTCGCATATATTTTGAGTTCGGCAGCGCAGAGGAGCACTACAAATACCGCGATGCCGTCATGAAAGCATATACAAAAGCGCAGTTCCCGGTGTTCGAGGGCTATAATCATATGCAATATCAGATACGCGACCCGAAAGGCTTTGCGGATATGCTGATGTCAATATCGGAGCGGGGGATTTTGCCCGAGCTTCCGTTTTTGAGAAAGTGAGGAGTACAAATGAAATATAAAATCGAGAAAAACACCGTTCAGGAGACACTGATAATTCCGCTGTATGCCAGAAAGGTATGCTCGGAGTTGTATCCGAATCTATATCGGGATGAAACGGCGATTCGTTTAATCAGCGAAATCGACTACGACTTTTCGGATGCAGAGAAAAACTCCCGAAGCCTGATGCAGCGTTTCGGCTCATTGGAGGTTGCCATGCGGCAGAATGATCTCGCCTTTGAGATACGGGACTATTTGAAAATTCACCCCAAAGCCGCAGTGGTCAATTTGGGCTGTGGTTTGGACAGCACCGGAAGAAGCTGCGACAACGGAAGCTGCAAAATCTATAATCTGGATTTTCCGGATGTTATCGACGTGCGCAACAATTTGCTGCCCGCCGGAGACCGCGAGAAAAATATTCCCTGCGATTTGAATGATACCGAATGGTTTGCAAAAATCGATGCGTCCGGCGGAGCGATATTCTTTGCCTCCGGAGTGTTCTATTATTTCCTGACGGAGCAGGTCAGGGCATTGGTGCAGGCAATGGCTGACGCTTTTACCGGCGGTGTGCTGGTGTTTGACGCGGCGAACCGGACAGCGGTAAAGATGATTGCAAAGACCTGGCTCAAGAGTGCAAAAATCAAGGATGTGGGTGCGTATTTCGCGGTCTCGGACGCAAAAAGCGAGCTTTCCGCATGGGACGAAAATATCGCAGTCTCAAGCCGCGGCTATATGCTTGGCTACAATGACCTTCGCGACCCGTCTGTCAGCGGGTTTTTCCGCTTCCTGTCAAAGGTCGGGGACGGCATGATGAAGATGCAGATAGTGAAAATCGATTTCGGAGGTAAAATATGAAAAGCATTCATTTTGATATCGAAACAGACGGATTTTACGGCGCATATTGGGAGTGCGGGGGCGGCTCGGACTGCGCACTTATCGCCATGCTCGGCGACGACCCGGAGGATTATATGGCGCGCTCCGCAGTCAAATGGCTGCTGAAGCTAGGCATTAATGTTATGACGATGTCGCCCGGGAAAAAGGACTACGGGCATCATAACTATCCCCTGGAGCGCATCGAGTCGGCGATTGCATGGCTGAAAGCCCACGGAAATCGAAAAATAGGCATCGCGGGCGCGTCCACAACGGGAACGCTCGCGCTTACTGCGGCGTCGATGTTTTCCGATATCACGCTGACCGTTGCCATGACGCCGAGCGACTTTGTGTGGCAGGGCTTTATGCAGGGCAAGAAGGACGGCTGCAAGGAGTGGCCGATTGACGGCGAGTCGCTCTTCTCTTATCACGGCAAGCCGCTTGCCTATATGCCGTTTTGCTATCAGCACCCGCAGTATTGGCAGGTTATCGCCGAAGAGACCAAGCAGACCGGCAGTATGATAGCCTCGCGCAAGCTTTTTGACGATTCCGAGAAAGCGCATCCGATTACCGAAGATGAGTTTATAAAAATCGAAAATATTCACGGAAAGCTTCTGCTCATCGGTGCACAGGACGATTTGCTGTGGGACGCGGCGAAGTACATACACCGCATGGAAAAGCGGCTTGCCGAAAAGCCGCACGACTGCGACGTTGAAGCGGCGGTCTATGAGCACGGCACCCACTTCGTTTTCCCCGAGGGTATGATAAAAACCATGCTCCCCGTGGGCTCGTCGCTCTTTGTCAAGATCGCGTTCCCGAACTCCAAGGCGTATGCCAAAGAATGCAAAGAGACCCGCCTTGATATCGACCGCCGCATGAGAAAAACGATTTCCGAATGGAGGAATGCGTGATGAAATATGCGGGAATGCCGTGGGGCATGTGGGCTTTGTTTTCAGGTTTGTTTCGCGATAAGCTCGTCGCCGTGTTCGGCTATGACGAGACTGTCGCGGCGGCTGTTATGAAAAAGGCGAAGCCAAAATACGCTGGGATAATCGCGAAGCTCCCCGAGTTTGAAAAAGAGGATCGCTTCAAGATGAACATAGTCAACTGCGCCATGCTCTGCGCGGTCATTTTGAGTATGCCCGAACGCCCGGATGTCGAGCGGCTGACAGAATATTACAGCAGCGCGATGATGACCCCCGCAATGTGCTGGTTCTGCCGCAAGAGCGGAAAGAACAAGTTCACCGAAAAGGATATCAGCTCCATGAAGGCGACGGAAAAGCTCAAGGCGGCGGACAGAAACCCGTATTCGTGGAACATGGATTATTACGAATATTCTGACGGGAGCGGGTATGAGGCGCGGTTCACAAAGTGCGGCATCTGCACGCTGACGAAAGAACTCGGGCTCTATGACCTGACACCCGCACTGTGCCATCTCGATTATACGATGAGCGAGGCGGGCGGCGCGTCGGAGTTTGTGCGCGAGTATACTTTAGCCTCCGGCGGTCCTTACTGCGACTGCGGATACAAAAAGAAAAATCGCTGAAATATATAAAACAAAGCGGCGCCGATTTTTTTCAGCGCCGCTTTTTGTCGGGCTTAAAACTCTATATCATATTTGAAATAGGCGTTGTCGCCGTACCAGAGCGGGAAGTTCGTGCCCCATATGTTGTCGTAGAGAACATAGGCTATCCCGTCCGAAAGAGGGGAATATTCATTGTCGAAGTGCAGAATTTTGCCCTTGCCTATGCCGGCGAGCGGGGAGTGGAGATTTGTTATTTTCACCCCGTCAAGCTCAATGCTTTCGACCGCCGCGATGTTGCGGTTCCCGTTTCTGACAATGTCAAACGGGTCGATTTTTCTGCCGAGCTTTGTGAACGAGACTTTTTCGCTTTTGGGATATATATGGAACATGACGCTCTCGGGCAGGCGGTTCACGGGCTTGTTCTGCCAAAGAAGCTCTGCAGTGAGTATATTGCTTTCGAGCGTGTATTTTATCTGAAACACCTTCGGCGCGCCGAGATTTTTATAAAAATATCCGTCGATATGAAGCTCCGCGAGGGCGGAGAATTTATTAGCCTCCTGCGAGACCGTAAGATTTTCGAGATTATAGTCGAATCTGCCCTGCTTATATTTGTCGGCGATTTTGTCTATGTTCGGCTTGCCGAAATCGGCAAAAGCCCAGTGCGCGGTTTTGTCGAGGTCGCGGCTGTAGTGCGTGAACCAGTAGCTGTAGTCGTCCGCGCCGTATGAATCATATGTGATGCACGGCGAGTCATTTTCGGCGATTATCGCTCTGCCGCCGACCGTGAGCGCTTTAACGCCGCCGAATGAGTTGAATGATATCCTGTTATCACCGATTTGATATTCCTTGTCCGCTTCGCTTCTCTCTTCAAAACGCCCGAACGGCTCTTTGGGGATGAGCTTATCGAGCTGAGACTCGATTTCTTTTCTATGCTCCGCGCTGAGCTTTTCTATCGCTTTTTTAATATAAAGTCTCTGCTCCGCCCATGTCTTTTCGATTTTTGCGTATGCGGGATTTATGCGCTTCGCTCTCTCAAAATCCGGGCGCAGATAGTTCTCGTATTCGCCGAGCGCTATCTTGACATCCATGCCGCAGGTGTGCTCCGCAAGGCAGAGAATGTTGTCCGCAAGGCAGGCGTATTCTTCGCTGTCTCTTTTGAGCGAGCCGTCAGCGAGCCATTTGTTCTTGAGCCTTATCAGGGTGCGCAGGGCAGCCGATTTGTATG
>DKDF01000049.1:0-8354 GCA_002451755.1 Ruminococcaceae bacterium UBA6855 | reverse complement strand
GTCGGCAGCGCTGCCGTGGATCCACGAGTCGCCGATCTCCGAGGTTATCACGGGCAGCCTGTCTCTGACTTCCCAAATCTCCTCGGCGTAGTCGTCGAGCGTACCTGCTGATACTTCGCAGCCGGGATATTTTGCTTTGATATCCGCGATGTTCTGCATGACGGCTTCTTTGCCGTTTGCGCCGTGGTTGTCGAGCGTGTGGTCGAAATAGAGAATGTCGTCTATATATTCGTTCTTGTATGCCCCGCCGTATTCGCCGGAATAGACAACGACTATCTCGCTGTCTTCGCATTTCCAGAGAAAACATTCGGGGACTTCCGGTATTGCCGAAGCGCCGTTTACTCCGATGTGCAGCAGCTTTATGCCCCTTTCGGCGAGCAGGGGGACGAGGGCTTTCGTGTGTCCGGGAACATCTGTCATCTTCGCCGCCACGGTCTTTTTGCCGCGAATCGAATCTATCTCGTCAACTATAGAAAGCCCGTATTCGAGCGTGTCGCGGTCGAGCAGCTCGGTGTGGGTCGTGAATGGGAATGCGTGCGGCGCAATGTCGCCAGCCCTGAGTGCGGCGATGAGCTTTTCTCTGTTCTCGGGCGTGCCGCAGCGCAGCTCTTCACGCAGCAGCCATGAGCCCGTGGTCCAGATGAAATTCTTACGCCCGATGTTCGCGCTCTCTGCTGTGGCTATCGCGTCGGGGATGAACTCGTCGAGATATCTTTTTCTGATGTTCTCGGCGAAGTCCGTGAATCCGAGATCGAGATGCGTTTTTGAAACAACTATAACTCTTTTCATATGCGCTCCTTGCAGCCCAAAGATTTCATACTCATTATAGTTTGGGTCTTTAATTTTTTCAATATAATTTATCCCGATGCAGCTTTTGTTGCATCGGGATTTTTTTCTTGATTTTTAAGCCTCTTTTGCGGTTTCTTCGCTTTCGCTGAGTTCGCCGCGCTTTTTGAGAACTTCGTTGTGGACTCGGTCGCGTTCCGCACCTGAGAGCTTGTAGGTGAAGAACGGCACGCCCGCGAGGAGCATCATGATGCCGTGAACGACAGTGTAGAAGAACAGAAGCATGATTTTCGTCCTGAGCGACTGCGCGGTGCCGTCCGCAAGACCCTGCTGATATCCTATGATCGAGTGCCAGCCGGTCTCGGCGTTATCATAGAGAATATAGGGCACAACGCCGCTTGCGATAAGTCCGGACAGCGTGCCGCCGATCGATATAACAAACGGCAGAGAGGCGTCGAGTCGCTTGCCGGTCTTGAGCTCGAGGTCGTCGAGGATATCCGCCTGGAACATATTCGGCAGCAGGTTCGATGCGCCGAACTGGAGTCCCGTGCCGAACAGGCAGACGATGAAGATTATGTTGAGATAGAGCGGCTGACCGTGCGTGAGATAGAGTGTGCCAACGCCGAACGCGATGATGTTGATTATGACCGAATAAACGCCGGAAGCTATGTAGAGCACCCTTGAAGTGAACTTCTTGAGCAGCGCGTTGATTATGAGCATGCCGACCATGGTGCCTATGCCGATGGGCAGGGCGAAGAGCAGAGTTTTGCTCGATGAGCCGAGCATTGCAGCGGCAATGAACGGCTGCATGAAGGTCGCGATTCCGCGGAACGACTTGAGGAACTCACTGTAAAGCACGCGGCGCGCATAGGGGTTCTTGAGAACATCTGCGAAGCCCTCGAGGGGATTCTTTTTCTCGTCGCTGTAGGTTATGCGCTCCTTGACCGCACTCATGCCGAGCAGCATCGTAACGGCGCCGACAACGCCGCAGAGGATAGCCGCGATGAAGTAGTTGAGCATATTGTCCTCGTAGCCTTTGACCGCCTTTGTTATCGCGGCGATGACAAGGACGATAACGAGCGGCGCGGAGTTGCCGATGGCGGAGGATATGCCTCTGACGGAGAGCAGCTGCTCGCGCTCTCTGCTGTTGGGGGTCATGACGACCGCGACCATGTTGACCGTTCCGCCGAAGTAGAAGCAGACGCTCTGTATGAGCGCGATGGCGCAGAGCCATACCATGAGCACCGTCGGATTGCTCTCGATGAATCCGGGTGTCCAGAAAATGAGAACGGTGATTATTCCGCAGGGGATAGCCGACGCAATGCCGAGTCCCTTGAATTTGTTGCCGTTTTTGATTTTCTTGTTATCGAGTATCATCGCGTTGATGAACGAGAGCGCGAAGCCCGCAACGCCGGTGAATACGTTGAAGAACGACATCTGATGAGTCGTCAGACGAAGTATGTCAACGAGGTATGCGCGGCGGTATTCGTTTATCATGCCTGTCATGTTGGTGTAGAAAAACACTGCGAGCACATAAAGTATGTATTCTTTGAGCTTTATGTGCTTTCCGTCTTTTAATTCGCTCATTTGATTTGCCTCCTGTTGATCTCAATGACAGCGTCGTAGTCTCTCTGCTTTTCGTCGCCAATCATCGAGAGCACGAACGTGTCTATATCTGCGAGCAGCGGATTCTTGCTTCCCGCTTTCTTTTCTATTATGTGCGTTATCGGGTGCAGCCGACGGAGCAGTTTCGCCATCGCCTCATACATCGGCGTGCCCTTGACATACGGCTCGTTGCCGACGAATACGTTCCTGACAAGCTCCACGCCGACATCCTTGACGAGCCTGTCTTCAATGCTCTTGTCAACTCTGAAGCAGAACATTCTGCCGAGCTTTTTGAGCGTCAGCTTTTGCAGCAGCTTTCCGACTGCGGTTATCGGCTTTCGAAGCTTCTTGTTCTTCTCGGGACCGCCGAAGAACCACGAGAACTTGTCAAAATCATATGCCATGGCGTCGAGCATATCGGTTATCATCCTGTCAAAACGCCACTGGAAATATTCCTGCGCCGTTTTGCCGCCCTTGTCGTAGTCGAAATCTTCAATAGTATACGACTTTATGTCGGCAACGGTGTTGTTCTCTTTGAAAGTAACCTTTCTGTAGGCGCACGGGCAGCCGACAAAGCAGCCGGTCTGAACATCTGTGATTTTGTTCCCGTCGGGCGAAGTGTATTCCGTGACCGCCTGCGCGTGCATGTGACCCGTGAATATCAGATCAACTCCCGCGTCTGCGAGTTTGTTTGCCGTCTCCTGCCAGTTCGTCAGCTTCGCGTCGCCGAGCAAATACATGACTGACGAAAACGGGAGCAGGGGATAGTGGGTCATCGCGAATATGTAGTTGCCGCTCTCATGTGCGTCCTTTATCTGCTCAAGAGCCCAGTCCATCTGGTCGTCCCAGATGCCCTTGAAGTCCTTGCAGTCGCCGTCGCAGTTGAGCGCCAGCAGGCGAATCCCGTCCGCCAACTGCGTCACATATGACATGCTCTCCCTGTGCTCGCTTATCGCGCCGTCGAATCCGAACTCGCGGTAAAAATCACGCAGCTCCTCGCGCTCCATGCCCTTGACGGGGATAGTTTTGTCGCCGTCGAACTCAACTGGATCCTCAGCGTAGTCGTGGCGCGCGGTGATGAGATATATTTTTTTTCCGCTGTCGCGCAGCTTATAGAGCTTTTCGCGGAATCCGACATGGCTCTGATATTCGCCGCGGTAGACGAGGTCTCCGGGGATGAGCACTATATCTGTGCTTTTGTCGTTCGCTATCTGCTCAAAGCCGGCGTCGATAATGGCGGGGGTCTCCGCCACGCATTTCTGATCCGTCCTGCTCCGCTCTTCATATGCGCTTCCGGTGCGCTTGAACGAGCTGTCGTAATAGTGCGGATCGGCCACAAGATAAAAGCTGAAGTCTTTCATAAGTCACCTGCTTTTTGAGAAACAATTATCAATATATAGAATATCATATTTCTATTCTGTTATCATCAGAATATATCCAACAAAATTTACGAAATATCACAGCGCATCAGCTCGCGGTATTTCTTCGGAGAGCAGCCGGTCTCCTTCTTGAACGAATATGAAAAATATTGCTGATCGGAGTATGAAAGTACGCTTGCAATCTCGCTTATGGGCATATTCGTGGTCGCAAGATAGTCCTTTGCAATCTGTATGCGGCAGTTGATGTAGTATTGATACGGAGTTATTCCGTACTTTTCGGAGAAGATGTTTATCAGATGATTTTTTGAATAATTCATATCGGCGCAGAGCCCGTCGAGGCTCAGATTCTGCGTAATGCGGTTGTCGATATTGCGCTTTATCCTGTCCGCCAGATCCTCGCTTTCTATTTTTTGGTGATCCCTTATGTGATTGAACAGGCGGAACACCTCGACGGCGAGCATCGAGCGCACCTGCTGAATGTCGTCGCCGTTGAAAGCGATGTCGAAAATGTGCTGAAAAATGCTGTCGGCAAAGCAGCCCTCGAAAAGGAAAGTGTTCTGCGGCAGATAACAGCTTATAAGCTCGTCAATGACGGGACCGTAAAAGCCGATGAAAAACTTGTGCCAGCCGTCGTCGCGCTGGGAGTAGTAGCGGTGGTCGCTGCCCTCGGTTATCATGAATATGTCGCCCTTTTTCGGGTGCAGAATCTGCCCGTTTATTTCGAGCGTGCCGTGTCCGTCGGCGATGTATTCAAACGAGGCGATGTCGCTGTTTCTGCGTTCGATGCAGTATTTCTCGTCGCAGAGCGTCTCGCCGACAAAATGTATGCCCAGCGGACACTCACCGTCGTGCTGAAAAAGCTTGATGTTTTCGTACATTGTGATTTTTCCCGTCCTTGCCGCTGATATAGACTGAATATAATTGCTGTGCTGTGATAATTTAAACATATCATATCGCGCGGCGGAAATCAACATAATTTTTTGATAATCGCACTTTTATGCGCTATTATGCTAAATTTGACAAATGTATTTTCTCGGTGTATAATATAAAATGTCAAGACTTCCCAAAAACTATTTTCACCGGGATTTTTCGCCAGGATTTTATCCTGTTAAAAGCCGCTTTCGGCGGCGGGAAAGGGGATGCTTTTTTGTGAAAAAATCTGCTTTGATTTTTCTTGCTTTTTCTATATTGCTGCTTACAGCCTGCCAAAAAACACCCGAGTCTGTCATGGACGGAAATGTCCTGCGCGCAAAAAGCTCGAATGATTTGCTCGTCGAGTCCCTCGTGAACGCTCCCGCCGATAACGGCAGCCGCGGAGAGGGCGTGCCGACTCTCGCTGAATCCGAGCATCTCAAGCGCGACATTTCGTCCGGCGGCATAACCGTGCATATCGACGCCGATATAAAAGTGCCGAAGATAACCGGAGATATACGGACATATTCCGCGCAGTACCGCTTCTTCGACCTGCTTGAGCTCGAAGACCTGTTCTTCTCCGGCGACGACCCGATGTTCAATCCCGGCGCGGAGAAAACGGCGGAGGACGATCCGTCTGCCGGGCTGCTCCCGGGCGGATTTTATTTCGGCGTGTCCGAAGTCCTGAGCGCGTCAAACCATCCGACTGCTTTGAAACCCGGCTGGGCAAAGGGCTGCAATGTCTCTCCCGACGAGGCGCGCCGCCTGTCGGATAAGCTTCTCAGCCGCCTCGGAATGACTGATTTTGAGCTCGTCTCTTCGCAGGTCGTTGAGCCTCTGACTGAGCGAGGCAACCGTGCCAAACGCGGCAGATATGAATATAAATATGTCCAGGTTGCCGACGGAATACCGCTTTCGAGCGGCGAGCCGGACAGCACCGGATGCACCGTCGCAATAGACGACAGGGGCATTGTTGACGCAAGGCTCACGAGACTTGAGCTTGGCGAGTCGAAAATCGTAAACAGCAGAGTCATGACGCTCGACGGCGTTCTCGCGGTCTTGCAGAAGAAGCTTGCCGCCGCGGGACTTGTCAAAGACTCTATAGTAAAAGAGATAAGCTTTGAATATATGTCGGTCGAAGATCCCGAAACATATAATTCGACCGTGTTCCCGTGCTGGCGTTTTTGCATCGCCACTACCGCAACGCTGGAGAAATACGGCGAATATGAAAATGACATTATCATCAATGCCGTAACCGGTGAATTTTACGCCGTTACGAATAGATACGAGTAACCAAAAGGAGGAAAACAAAATGTTGAAACGCACTAAAGGATTCGTATCGCTCGCTGCCGCAATCGCACTCATGTTGGGACTTTGTTCCTGCAGCGGCAAACCCGAAACAGACCCGAGTACAACTGCCGACCCGACCGGAATAGGGGCGCAGGCAGAGACCGGGGAGAACACCACGGCGAAGGATATTGCTCCCGAAAGCGGCGCACCGGAAACCGCCGCAGAGGAAGCAAACACTGCCAAAGAAGCAGACACCGCCGCTCAGACGGAAAAGACAACAAAGAAAACAGATGCTTCAAATGCAAATGTCAGCGCCGCCGGATTTATCTGGCCCGTGCCCGGCTATACACAGCTTTCTTCTCCGTACAGCACCCAGTATAAACGCATAAGCATCAAAGCTGATTTCGGCGCAAAAGTTGTTGCCTGCGCCGCCGGAAAAATTACGAAGATATATAACAAAGATGATGAAAGCAAAACTCCGTGTGCCGTGCTGACCTGCGACAACGGCTATGTCATTGAATACAGCGCGGCAAATTTCTCCGTTAAGGAGGGCGATGTTGTCGCCCGCGGCGACAGTATCGGCTTCGTCGGCAGATACGGAACCGGTCCTCACCTGAACATTTCAGCCACGAAGGACAGCGCAAGTGTTGATCCCGCAACGATCATAAAGCCCTGAGCGGGGTGATCCTATGCTCAGAAAGGATGTAAAAAACCAGCTCTTTTCAACCGGGATGTTGATATCCCTGCTGCTCGGGCTCGTTCTTCTTGTCGAGCCGCAGTATCAGTATTTTCTGTATTTTGCGCGGTGGGACAACAAGGCAGATTATATCAATTTTTTCTTCTCGTCCCTCGCGCTCGGCGGATATCTTATCTTTACGCCGATAATAACCGTCATGCCAGGCGTGTTTCGTTTCTGCGATGAGTATAACAGCGGATACCTGCGCTTTATGCTCGTGCGCTCGAAGAGCCGCAGAAAATATATGTTCTCAAGACTTTTTTCAAATGCTGTCTGCGGCGGCGCGGCAAACGCTCTGCCGCTTGCGGTGTTTGCGCTCATAATGCTCATTTTCTGCGACCCGTATGTCCCGAACGGACACTCGAAAACTCCGCTTGACGGAAGCATATTGCAGCCGTTCGAAAATGTCGCGGGCGGGCTCGGCTTGGTCGGAGTGATAATCCTGCTCGCGTTTCTCTTCGGCGTCGTGTGGGGAGTTATCGGCACGGCTCTGTCCGCTGCTGTGCCCAACAGATATGTGGCTCTCTGCGGTCCGTTCGTGCTGTTCTTCCTGATGCATCTCGTCGCGAGCGCGCTGCAAAAAGAAAAATTCAGCCCGACCAATACCATCCTGCCCGATATTTTGCCGTCGTTCGGCTTTCTGTTTTTGTATCAGGCGGTGCTTCTGGTGCTCGGCTGCGTGGCGTTCATCTTCTTTGCGCGAAGGAGGCTGCTGCAATGAAACAGTGTCTCTCTGTGATGCGCTGGCAGTTCGGCACATGGCTCGGCAGCGCGCGGACTATAACGGCTTTTCTCGTCTGCGCCGCCGCTTTGCTGCTCGATTCCGTGAATCTTATGCAGTTCGCCCGGGCGAGCGGAGATCCGCTTAACATATTCGAGCCGTTTATATATAACAGCTCAACGCTCCATATCGCGACATTGATGTTTCTCGGGCTTATGCTCCTGTTCGCCGACGCGCCTTTTACCGAGCAGAGCGCGATGTATTCGCTCGTGCGCTGTTCGCGGGTGCAGTGGGTAGTCGGAAAGCTCATGTATATCCTGCTCTCCTGCGCCGTGTATTATATGTTTTCGCTCGCGGTGACCGTGATATTCTTCTCGCCCAATGCCTTTGCGGGCAATGTGTGGAGCGCGCCGTTTTATGAGCTCGTCATGCGCGATGCGGCGGCTTCGTCTTATCATATCACAGTCGACCCGAAGCTTTTCATGCCTGCCGTTACGCCGTATCTCGCGGCGTTCTATGCCCTGGCGCTGAATCTCGGCTACGGCTTTTTCTGCGGCTCGCTTCTGTTTTTGATAAATTTAAGCGGCAGCCGTGTGTTGGGCTTTGCCGTACTCTCGGCGCAGCATATCATTTCATATCTGATACGGTTTAAGTATCTCCCGTTCTTCGTCTCCGTCTTTTCAAATCACGGCTTCTCGGAAGATGCCGGTCTGCCGTCGGTCGGCTTTTCGTGCGCGTATTTCTGCCTGCTCGCGGCGATTATTGTCGCGTGCATTCTTCGCGCCGTTCGGCATGTCGATCTCAAAATAACAGTGGGGACTCGAATATGAAGATAACTTTTTTTGCGGGGTTGCGGCATCGGCTTTTCAATATGCTGCCGTATCTCGCCGTGTCTCTGCTCATATGGGCGGTCTGCGTGCTCTCG
>DKDF01000116.1:5992-15820 GCA_002451755.1 Ruminococcaceae bacterium UBA6855 | reverse complement strand
AATTATAATCTGCCCAGCTCCCTTTACACAAGGGAGCCAATGGGCGTGATTCCGTGCGACCGCTGCGATATTGATATATCGAGTCGCCACATCATTAAGTAACCGTCAGAAGCCGATTATCAGTCCGCCCTTTTCGGCGTAATAGCTGCAAAGTCCGCGCGCGTGGACTATCTTGACCTCCGCCTTATCCCAGACGGACTGGATAGCCGACTTGACGCTCTCGGCGAACTCCGCGTTGCGGCAATGGCTGATGACGACTTTGCCGCAGTTGTAGCCGCGCTCTTTCATATCCTCGATTATCGCGTCGAGCGCTTTCTTGCTGCCGCGTATCTTCTGCTTTATCTCGATCGTGCCCTGCTCGCTGCCGATACCGATGCCCCAGAAGCCGAGCTTGTTGGCGACGAAGCCGACGATTTTGCTCATGCGGCCATTCTTAACAAGATTGTTGAACGACGAAAGAGCGAAAACAACATGGGTGTGGCGGGAATAAACCTCCGCCTTTTCAACGACTGTCTCAAAATCCGCGCCGGACTCGATGAGCTCGCAGATTTTTTTGACGAGCAGAACGAGCTCCGAACCCGCGGAGCGCGAGTCGATAACGGCGATTTTCTTATCGGGCTGCTCTTCGAGCACCATGTCTTTTGCGGCGCACGCGCTGTTGTAGCTGCCGGAGAGCTTGCTCGAAATAGTGATGGCAATGACATTGCCCTCCTGCTCGAACTTCTCCTGCCACGCATGCGGCGACGGACACGCCGTGTGGCTCGCCTCTGCACAGGCGTCCATCGAGTCGATCATTCCGTCGACGTCGAGGTCGTGATCGTCAACAAAGTTTTCGTCTCCTACGCTGATAGTGAACGGCACGGAAGAAAACACGATATTCTCATGCTCCTTCTCGAAGCCGAACATATCACAGCTTGAATCGGTGATGATGTTCCATTTCATTTTTGAATTTCTCCTCCCTTTTTAAGCGTCTGATTGCCGCTTTCCATCAATTATATATGTATTATAGGCGCGAAGTCAATGCTTTTATGTCATAACGAAAATAATTTACAATTGCTTCATTTATAACAGACATCTTGACAAAGCGGGCGGCTGTTGGTATAATAAAGCAAATCAATTTTTAAGCGGTACAGAGATGCCGGCAAGATTGGTGATGAATACGGATAGTCGGCGTTGATGTTCCGGCGTTCTTTGCATACACGGTCTTGCGGCAGCAGGACTTTTTCTTTTATATAAGGAGACGCAAAAATGACGCACGACTTCGCTTGCAGATACGAAAAAATAAGAGCCTTTGCGGAAAAGTTCCTTGCCGACGGAGGTCTTTCGCCCGTTATTTCGAAAAAATATATTATTGTGCCCGGTCTTTGTGATGTTCATGTGCATTTCAGAGAGCCGGGTTTTTCTTATAAAGAAACCATTGCTTCCGGCTCTGCCGCCGCGGCGCACGGAGGATACACGGCGGTCTGCACGATGCCGAACCTCGACCCCGTACCGGACAGCGCGGAGCACCTGCAAGTCCAGCTGGACGCGATAAAGCGCAGCGCGGCGATAAAAGTTCTGCCCTACGGCGCGATAACCGTCGGCGAAAAGGGTGAAAGGCTCGCGGATATGGAAGCTATATCCGACAAGGTCTGCGCGTTCTCCGACGACGGAAAAGGCGTGCAGAACGACGAAATGATGAGAGAGGCGATGACCGCCGCCAAGCGGCTCGGCAAGATAATCGCCGCCCACTGCGAGGACAACTCCCTGCTCTTCGGCGGATATATACACGACGGCGAATACGCGAAAGCGCACGGGCACAAAGGAATCTCGAGCGCGAGCGAATATAAACAAATCGAGCGCGACCTGCGCCTTGCGGAGGAGACGGGCTGCGCATATCATGTCTGCCACATCTCGACAAAGGAGAGCGTTGAGCTGATAAGGCAGGCGAAGGCGCGCGGAGTCGATGTGACCTGCGAGACCGCGCCGCACTATCTCGTGCTCTGCGATGAGGATATGCAGGAGGACGGACGATTCAAGATGAACCCGCCGTTGAGAAGCCGCGAGGATAAAGAGGCTCTTATAGAGGGCATAAAGGACGGCACGATAGACATGATAGCGACCGACCACGCGCCGCACAGCGCAGAAGAAAAAGGTCGCGGGCTCGAAAAGAGTCTCATGGGCGTTGTCGGGCTCGAAACGGCGTTCCCGGTGCTCTACACAGAGCTTGTGATGAAAAATATCATAACGCTCGACAGGCTCGTTGAGCTGATGAGCTTCAAACCGAAAGAGCGATTCAAAATAGACACAGAGAATGACTTCGCGGTGTTTGATATAAGCGAAGCGTATAAAATAAACCCGGAAGATTTTCTTTCGATGGGGCGCGCCACACCGTTTGCGGGGCGTGAGGTGTTCGGCAGATGCCTACTGACGGTACATAATGGAAAAGTAGTTTACAAGGCGGAGGAGAAAGCATGAAGCAGGGTATTTTCAAGATAACTTCAAATAAAAAAATCGCGCGCGATATATTTAAAATGACTCTTGCGGGCGACACCTCGGCGATAACCGCGCCGGGACAGTTCGTGAACATAAAGCTCGACGGATTTTTCCTGCGCCGCCCGATATCGGTCTGCGACTGCGTCGGAGAAAATCTGACGCTGATATATAAAACCGTCGGCAACGGCACGGAACAGATGAGCCGCATGGGGGCAGGCGGCGAACTCGACCTGCTGACGGGGCTCGGCAACGGATACAACACAAAAATAAGCGGCGGCAGCCCCCTGCTCGTCGGCGGCGGAGTCGGCGTTCCGCCGATGTACATGCTCTGCAAAAAGCTTATATCAGAGGGCAAAAATGTCACTGTAGTGCTCGGCTTCAACTCAAAAGACGATGTGTTCTACGAAGACGAATTCCGCGCACTCGGCGCGGACGTGCATATCGCGACCGCCGACGGCACTTACGGCACAAAGGGCTTTGTCACGGATGTGATAAAAGACATGCAATACACATTTTTCTACACCTGCGGACCCGAGCCGATGTTCCGCGCGATGCACAAAATCATGAAAACGCCCGGGCAATACAGCTTCGAGGAGCGCATGGGCTGCGGATTCGGCGCGTGCATGGGCTGCTCGTGCAAGACGCTAACGGGCAACAAGAGGATCTGCAAAGAGGGTCCCGTAATGGAAAGTGAGGAGATTATATGGGCAGACTGAGCGTGAATCTTTGCGGCGAAGAGCTCGACAATCCCGTTATCCCGGCATCCGGCACATTCGGCTACGGATACGAATTTGCTGAGCTCTATGACATAAACTGCCTCGGAACTTTTTCGTTCAAGGGCACGACGAAAGAGCCGCGTTTCGGCAATCCTACCCCGAGAATAGCGGAGTGCACCGCAGGCATGATAAACGCAGTCGGGCTTCAGAACCCCGGCGTTGACAAAGTTATAAGCGAAGAGCTTCCGAAGCTCAAAAAGTGTTTTAATAAAAAAGTGATGGCGAACGTCAGCGGCTTTTCCGTTGACGAATACGCCTACACCTGCGAGAGACTCGACAGTCAGGAGCAGGTCGGCTGGCTCGAGGTCAATGTCAGCTGCCCGAATGTTCACGGCGGCGGCATGAGCTTTGGCACAGACCCGAAGGCAGCGGCGCAGGTTACAAAAGCCGTCAAGGCGGTCACGAAAAAACCGGTTATCATAAAGCTCTCGCCCAATGTCACGGACATTGTGAGCATCGCGAAAGCCTGCGAGGACGCGGGGGCGGACGGAATCAGCCTGATAAACACCCTGCTCGGCATGAGGATAGACCTGCGAACGAAAAAGCCCGTGATAGCGAACACGATGGGCGGCTTCTCCGGCAGCGCGATATTCCCCGTGGCGCTGAGGATGGTCTATCAGGTCTCGTCGGCTGTCAACATTCCGGTAATCGGCATGGGCGGCGTATCGTCCGCCGAGGACGTTATCGAGATGATGCTCGCCGGAGCGACGGCGGTCGAGATAGGCGCCGCGAATCTCGTTGACCCGTTCATATGCAAAAAAACAGTCGAAGCCCTGCCCGCGGTTGCGGACAAGTATAATATAAACGAACTCAAGGACATCATAGGAGGAGCACACAATGGGTAAAGATGTGATAATCGCCTGCGACTTTGCAGACAAGGAAACCGCGCTGAACTTTCTCGACAAATTCGAGGGCAGAAAGCCGTTCGTCAAGATCGGCATGGAGCTGTTCTATGCCGAGGGTCCGCAGATAGTCCGCGAGATAAAGGCGCGCGGACATAAGATATTCCTCGACCTCAAGCTTCACGATATCCCGAACACGGTCAAAAAGAGCATGGCTGTGCTCTCGCGGCTCGATGTCGATATGTGCAACCTCCACGCTGCGGGCACATCGCGCATGATGGAAGCGGCTCTCGAGGGGCTGACCCGCCCGGACGGCACGCGCCCCCTGCTCATCGCCGTGACCCAGCTGACCTCCACCGATCAGGAGGCGATGGAGCGCGATCTTCTGATAAAAGAGTCCATAGACAAAGTCGTCATGCACTATGCCGAGACCGCGAAAAACGCGGGACTTGACGGCGTTGTCTGCTCCCCGCTCGAGGCGCAGAAGGTCCACGACATATGCGGCGAAAAGTTTTTGACCGTCACGCCCGGCGTTCGCTTCGCGGACGGCGACATAGGCGACCAGAAGCGGGTCATGACGCCCGAGCAGGCGAAGAAAATCGGCTCCGATTACATCGTCGTCGGCAGACCGATAACCTCAGCACCCGACCCCGTCGCGGCATACGAGAGATGCATAAAAGAATTTGTTGACTGAAGGAGAAAAGAAAATGACCGAGACAAGCAGAAAAACCGCAAAAGATCTTCTTAAAATACAGGCAGTGTTTCTGAGCCCCGACAAGCCCTTCACATGGGCGAGCGGAATAAAGAGCCCCGTCTACTGCGACAACCGTCTGACACTCACGGCACCCGAGGTTCGCACGGATGTCGAAACCGGACTCAAGGAGCTCATCGAAGAAAACTATCCGGACGCGGAAGTTCTCATGGGCACTTCGACCGCCGGCATCGCCCACGCCGCGATAACCGCGCATTTAATGGGTCTGCCGATGGGCTATGTCCGCTCCGGCAACAAGGATCACGGCAGGCAGAACCGCATCGAGGGCAAGCTCGAAAAGGGACAGAAAGTCGTCGTGGTCGAGGATCTTATTTCGACGGGCGGCAGTGTTATAGAAGTCGTTGACGCTCTGCGCGAAGCGGGCGCAGAGGTGCTCGGAATAGTCAGCATCTTCACCTACGGAATGAAAAAGGGTCTTGAGAGGCTCGCCGCGGCGAATGTCAAGAATGTGAGTCTGACTAACCTCGACGTGCTCTCCGAGGTAGCGGCTCAGGAGGGATATATAAAGCCCGAGGATGTAAGCCGCCTTATAGCGTTCCGCAACAACCCATCGGACGAGAGCTGGATCGGCGGTGCAAAATGAGGAGCATAATAAACATCCTCGACCTCTCCGCCGAGGAGATCGACCAGCTGATAGCCGTCGCCGACGACATCATGGCGCAGCCCGAAAAATACAACGAGGTCTGCCGCCACAAAATTCTCGCCACGCTGTTTTTTGAGCCCTCGACGCGCACAAGGCTCAGCTTCGAGAGCGCGATGCTCTCGCTCGGCGGTCAGGTGATAGGCTTCTCCGGCGCGGATTCAAGCTCCGCTTCAAAAGGCGAGACGATTGCCGACACAATAGAAGTCGTCAACGGCTACGCGGATATAATCGCCATGCGCCACCCGAAAGAGGGCGCGCCGGTAGTTGCGTCCATGCACACGGCGGTGCCGCTGATAAACGCGGGCGACGGCGGGCATTTTCATCCCACGCAGACGCTCGCCGATCTACTGACCATTCACCACGAAAAGGGTACTTTTGACAACCTCACGATAGGACTCTGCGGCGACCTGAAATACGGCAGAACCGTCCACTCGCTCATCGCCGCGATGACAAGATACAAGAATGTAAAATTCGTGCTCATCTCCCCCGAAGAGCTGCGCCTGCCGCAGTTTGTAATTGACGACTATCTCGAGGGAAGCGGGCTTCAGTATGAGGAGTGCCGCTCGCTCGAAGAGGCGATGCCGAAGCTCGACATACTCTATATGACCCGCATCCAGCGCGAGCGTTTCACGGACGACGCGGAATATCAGCGGCTCAACGGCATATATGTCCTCGACAAGGAAAAGATGAGCCTTGCAAAGAGCGACATGTGCGTACTGCATCCCCTGCCGCGAGTCAACGAGATATCGCCGGAGGTGGACTCCGACCCGCGAGCCAAGTATTTTGAGCAGACACGGTGCGGCAAGTTCATGCGCATGGCGCTGATAATGAAGCTGCTCGGGCTCATACCAAACGAGGTTCAGCCCGAAAAGACGGAGGAGCCGCAGTATATATACGACAAATATCGTTGCGACAACCCCGCCTGCATCAGCGTATGCGAGCCGGATGTCAGAAGCATTTTTAAGACTTTTGACGCAAACGGCGGCGCGTGCAGATGCATTTATTGTGACAAAGAGCGAAAGTAAAAAAGTTCTCCGATGCGCCTTGACTGAAAGGTCTTGTATTTGGTATACTTTAGGTACAATACAGATGAGTTTTCTGCGACTGACGGATTATTGCAGAGCACTGCAAGGGAACAGAAAAACTCTTTTTCAGCCGACCGTCTGGGCACACCTGAGATATATTCTCGGAGTGTGCCTTTTTTGATTTTTTCAGGAGGTATGAAATGAAGAAAGTCGGTATAGTAATGGGCAGCGACAGCGACCTGCCCGTCATCAGAAAAGCGACAGACACCCTGCGCGCGCTCGGTATCCCGTTTGAAGCGCACGTCTATTCGGCACACAGAACGCCCGACGAGGCTATGGCTTTTGCCCGCTCGGCAAAGGAAAACGGCTTCGGAGTCATTATAGCCGCAGCAGGCATGGCGGCTCATCTCGCCGGAGCCATTGCGGCGAACACCACCCTGCCCGTTATCGGCATTCCCTGCAAATCCAATACTCTCGACGGCATTGACGCCCTCCTTTCAACAGTACAGATGCCCTCCGGCATACCCGTTGCGACTGTTGCGATAAACGGAGGAGCCAATGCCGCTTTGCTTTCGGCTCAGATACTCGCGCTGGGCGAGCCGGAGCTTGCAAAGAAGCTTGAAGAAAAACGCGCCGCCGACGCCAAAGCGGTCCTCGAAAAGGACGCCACCGTTTCGGCAGAGCTCAATTCGGAGGTTTAAAACATGAACGAGATATCAAAGTCCGATGTATACGCCGACGCGGGCGTTGACATAACCGCGGGATACAAGGCAGTGGAGCTGATGAAAAAGCACATCGCGCGCACGCTCACCTCGGGCGTATGCTCGGATGTAGGCGGCTTCGGCGGTCTGTTTGAGCTCGATCTGACAGGGATTTCAAAGCCCGTGCTCGTCAGCGGCACCGACGGAGTCGGCACGAAGCTCAAGATAGCCTTTCTCATGGACAAGCACGACACCGTCGGCATCGACTGCGTGGCAATGTGCGTCAACGATATAATCTGCTGCGGCGCAAAGCCCCTGTTCTTCCTCGACTACATAGCCTGCGGCAAGAACTATCCCGAGAGAATAGCAGATATTGTCAGCGGCGTCTGCGAGGGCTGCGTTCAGTCGGGCGCGGCGCTCATCGGGGGCGAGACCGCTGAGATGCCCGGATTTTATCCGATAGACGAATACGACCTCGCGGGCTACTGCACGGGCGTTGTCGACAAGGACAGAATTATCGATAATAAAACAATGACCCCCGGCGATGTTATAATCGCGCTCCCCTCGAGCGGCGTTCATTCAAACGGCTTCTCGCTTGTGAGAAAAGTTTTCGATGTTGAAAACCGCAATCTCACCCTCCCCGTTGACGAACTCGGCGGAAAGAGCATCGGCGAGACTCTGCTCACGCCGACAAAGATATATGTAAAGCCCGTTCTCGCCCTGCTCGAAAAGATAAAGGTCAAGGGCATATCCCACATCACGGGCGGCGGCTTCTACGAAAATATCCCGAGAAGCATCCCCGACTCGCTCGGCGCGAAGATAGACCGCTCGGCGGTAAAGGTTCTGCCGATATTCGATCTCATCGCAAAGGCGGGAGATATCTGCGAGCGCGATATGTTCAACACATTCAACATGGGTGTGGGTATGAGCATAGTCGTTTCAAAGGACGACGCCGACGAGGCGCTCGGCATTCTCAGAGCCTCGGGCGAAGAGCCCTATATCATAGGCGAGATAGTCTCGTCTGCGGAGAAAATCGAGATATGCTGAAAAACTTTCTGAGTTCGATATGCGCAGGCGTATTAATTTCTATCGGCGGCTGTGTGTTTCTCGCGTGCGAGAACAGATATGTCGGCGCGGTGCTGTTTTCGGTGGCTCTGCTCTGCATCTGTCTCAAGGGCTACGCGCTCTACACCGGCAGGGTCGGATATATAATCGAGAGCCACAAAAATAGTGATTTTGCCGCTCTTGCGGTTATACTTATCGGCAATCTTATAACGACATTTCTTCTCGGCATGCTCGTGCGAATCTCTATGCCGCAGCTCGGCGAGACGGCGGCTGAAATCTGCTCCGCCAAGCTCACTCAAGCCTTTTGGCAGACTCTTGTCCGCGCGTTTTTCTGCGGAATACTGATGTATCTCGCGGTAAGCACATACAAAGAGAAGAACACTGTTTTGGGTATTCTCTTCTGCGTGCCGGTGTTTATTCTAAGCGGCTTTGAACATTCGATAGCCGATATGTTCTATTTCGGCGCGTCGGGCATCCTCTCTTTGAGTGTCGCGCTGTTCATGCTCGCCGTGGTTATCGGCAACTCGCTCGGCGGAATGCTGCTGCCGGCACTGAATCTTATCGGAGGGCAAAAAAATGAAAGCAAACAAAGCTGAAATCGCCGTTTTTGTCTCCGGCGGCGGAACGAATCTCCAAGCTCTCATCGACGCGCAGAAAAGCGGGATAATCGAGCACGGCGAGATAAAGCTGGTCGTTTCGAGCAACCCGAACGCCTACGCGCTCGAACGCGCGGCGAAAGCGGGAATAAAGAGCGTCACGGTCAGCAAAAAAGAATTCGGCTCTCAGGCGGCTGTTGAAGAAAAAATAATAGAAATACTCGAAGAAAATAATATAGACCTGATAGTCCTCGCGGGCTACATGAGCATACTGAGCGCGGACTTCACGCGCAGATACGAGCGCAGGATAATAAACGTCCACCCGTCGCTCATCCCGTCGTTCTGCGGCGAGGGCTTCTACGGGCTGCGGGTCCACGAAGCGGCGCTGAAAAAAGGAGTCAAAGTGACGGGCGCAACGGTTCATTTCGTCAACGAGATACCCGACGGCGGCGAAATAATCATGCAGAAGGCGGTCAAAGTCAGGGACGGCGACACGCCCGAAACGCTTCAGAAAAGGGTCATGCGGCTCGCCGAATGGAAGATTCTCCCGGCGGCGACCGAAAAAATATCGGACGAGATAGTCCGAAAAAAAGCGGAGGAAAAATAATGGATATCTATAAAATAAACGACATCGCAAAGCTCATCGAGGGCAACTCCTATGTTGGAAGAGGCATCGTCATCGGCAAGAGCGCCGACGGCACAAAGGCGTGCACCGCATATTTCATCATGGGTCGTTCGGCAAACAGCCGCAACCGCATATTCACCGAGCGCGGCGGCGTGCTCTATACCGAGCCGTTCGACGCTTCAAAGGTAGAAGATCCGAGTCTCATTATTTACGCCGCAGTCAGAAATTACGAAAACAAGATAATCGTCACAAACGGCGATCAGACGGATACGATAAACGATGCGCTTAAAATCGGCGGTTCGTTCAAA
>DKDF01000116.1:0-5971 GCA_002451755.1 Ruminococcaceae bacterium UBA6855 | reverse complement strand
AAGGTGCGCTTGAGACCCGCGAGTTTGAGCCGGACGCGCCGAACTTCACTCCCAGAATCAGCGGCATGCTGACCTTCGAAAACAAAGATTTCACATATGAGATGAGCATTCTCAAGAGCGCGGACGCCGCGGGCAGTGCGTGCAGCAGATATACATTCTCTTATTCCCCGCTCGCAGGTCTCGGTCATTTCATCCACACCTATGTCTGCGACGGCAATCCCATTCCCACATTCCAGGGCGAGCCCGAGAGAGTCGCTATTCCGGACGATATCGACGAGTTCACGCAGTCACTTTGGAACGCACTCGACGCGGACAACAAAATCTCGCTCTATGTCAGATACACCGATCTCGTGACCGGCGCGGAAAACAGCAGACTCATAAACAAGAACGCTTGAAAAGGAGAATAAAAATGAAAGAATTCGAGCTCAAATACGGCTGCAACCCCAATCAGAAGCCCTCGCGCATCTATATGGCGGACGGCAGCGAACTGCCCATAGAAATACTCTGCGGCAGACCCGGATACATAAACTTTCTCGACGCTTTCAACTCCTGGCAGCTCGTCAAGGAGCTCAAAGAGGCTCTCGGTCTCCCGGCGGTAACTTCTTTCAAGCATGTCAGCCCCACCTCGGCGGCGGTCGGCATCCCGCTCTCAGACAAGCTCAAAAAAGCCTGCTTTGTCGATGACATCGAGGGTCTTGACGACTCTCCGCTCGCCTGCGCCTATGCGCGCGCACGCGGCACGGACAGAATGTGTTCGTTCGGCGACTGGGTCGCCCTCTCCGATGTCTGCGATGTTACTACCGCAAAGATGATAAAGCGCGAAGTCTCCGACGGCATCATCGCCCCCGGATATGAGCCCGAGGCGCTCGAAATTCTCAAATCCAAGCGCAAGGGCAACTACAATATAGTGAAAATAGACCCGAATTATGTTCCCGAAGAAATAGAGCGCAAACAAGTCTACGGCATAACCTTTGAACAGGGCAGAAACAATTTCAAGATAAACAGAGAGCTGCTCTCGAATATAGTCACCGAAAACAAAAATCTCCCCGACAGCGCGGCGCGCGACCTCATAATCTCGCTCATCACGCTCAAATATACGCAGTCGAACTCCGTATGCTACGCGGTTGACGGACAGGCTATCGGCGTCGGCGCGGGTCAGCAGTCGAGAATTCACTGCACCCGTCTCGCGGGCACAAAGGCAGACACCTGGTTCCTGCGCCAGCACGAAAAAGTCCTGAACCTCCCGTTCAAGGATTCGATAGGACGCCCCGACAGGGACAATGTAATCGACGGCTACATCAACAAAAACGAAGAGGATGTCTGCGCCGAGGGCAACTGGCAGAAATATTTCACCACCCGCCCCGAGCCGCTGACCGACAGGGAGATAAAAGAATATCTCGCTTCTATAGACGGCGTGTCGCTCGGCTCGGATGCGTTCTTCCCGTTCAGCGACAATATAGAAAGAGCAAAGCGCAGCGGAGTGAAATATATCGCAGAGCCCGGCGGCTCAATCCGCGACGACCTTGTGATAGAGTGCTGCGACAAATACGGCATGGTCATGGCATTCACCGGCATGCGCCTGTTCCACCATTGACGGAGGACTCAAAATGAACATTCTTGTAGTAGGTTCCGGCGGAAGAGAGCACGCCGTTATAAAAAAGCTCAGAGAGAACAGTGAAGTCAAAAAAATATACGCCCTGCCCGGAAACGGCGGCATCGCCGCGGATGCCGAGTGCGTCAACATAGGCGCTACGGATATTGACGGCATTGCGGAATTCGCAAAGAACAATCGGATAGACTACGCCGTTGTCACACCGGATGATCCGCTCGTGCTCGGCTGCGTCGACAGGCTCGAAAGCCTCGGCATTCCCTGCTTCGGCCCGCGCAAAAACGCCGCGATAATCGAGGGCAGCAAGGTTTTTTCAAAGAACCTGATGAAAAAATACGGCATACCCACCGCGCAGTACGAAGTTTTTGACAGCGCGGAAGACGCGCTCGCCTATCTCGATTCGGCGCCCGTTCCGACTGTTATAAAGGCGGACGGTCTCGCGCTCGGCAAGGGCGTTATAATCGCCGCAACGCGCGACGAGGCGAAAGAAGCGGTCGTTGAAATCATGCGCGGCAGGAAATTCGGCAAGAGCGGAGACAGCATCGTTATCGAAGAATTTCTGACGGGTCCCGAGGTCTCGGTGCTCTCGTTCACGGACGGCAAGACCGTAGTCCCCATGATATCGTCGATGGATCACAAGCGCGCGCTCGACAACGACGAAGGTCTCAACACCGGCGGCATGGGCACCGTTGCGCCGAACCCGTATTACACGAAAGAGGTCGCCGACAGGTGCATGAAGGAGATATTCCTGCCGACGGTAAACGCGATGAACGCGGAGGGCAGAACTTTCAAAGGCTGCCTTTATTTCGGACTCATGCTGACGGAAAACGGTCCTAAAGTCATCGAATACAACTGCCGCTTCGGCGACCCGGAGACGCAGGTCGTGCTTCCGCTGCTAAAGAGCGATTTGCTCACCGTTATGCAGGCAACAACAAACGGCACGCTCGCCGAAACACCCGTTGAGTTTTCGGATAAAAGCGCCTGCTGCGTCATCATGGCGTCAAAGGGCTATCCCGTCGCATACGAAAAGGGCTATGAGATAGATATCCCGGACGAGATTCGGGACAGCGTTTATGTCGCGGGTGCCGCCGAGAAAAACGGCAGACTTGTAACAAACGGCGGCAGAGTCCTCGGCGTGACGGCAGTCGAAGATACGCTTCGGGAGGCAATAGCCTCGGCATACGAAAAGGCAGAAAAAATTCACTTTGAAAACGCCTTCTACAGGCACGACATCGGCGCGAAAGCGCTCGCCGCAAGGGAGGAAAAATAAATGGTATACAGAGTATTCGTCGAAAAGAAAAAGGAGCTCGCGCAGGAGGCAAAGTCCCTGCTCAGCGAGGCGAACGATCTGCTCGGAATAAAAAATCTTAAAGACGTGCGCGTTATCAACCGCTACGATGCGGAGAATATCACGCCCGAGCTTTTTGACTACGCAAAGCGCACCGTATTCTCCGAGCCGCAGCTCGACATCGTCTCGGACGATATTGAGATAAACGGCAGATGCTTTGCGGTCGAATTCCTGCCCGGTCAGTTCGATCAGCGCGCCGACTCGGCGGCTCAGTGCATCCAGATAATCTCGCAGGGCGAGCGTCCGCTTATCCGCACGGCGAAAATATATATTCTCATCGGTGACATAACCGACGCCGACGCTCAGAAGATAAAGAAATATGTCATCAACCCCGTTGAGGCGCGCGAGGCAAGTCTCGAAAAGCCGGAGACGCTCGCCGTAAAATACGATATCCCGACCGAGGTCAAAACTCTCGACGGATTTATCAAACTCGACAGAGCGGGGCTCGAGGACTTCGTCAAAAAATACGGTCTCGCCATGGACGCGGACGACATTGCGTTCTGTCAGGATTATTTCAAATCCGAGCACCGCGACCCGACGATAACAGAAATTCGCATGATCGACACCTACTGGTCGGATCACTGCCGCCACACGACATTCCTGACCGTCATTGACAGCGTGAAATTCGAGGACGAGCTGCTCCAGAGCGCCTACGACGAATATCTCGCGGTCAGAAAAGAGCTCGGGCGCACGAAGCCGATATGCCTGATGGATCTCGCGACGATAGCGGTCAAATATCTCAAGAAGCACGGCAAGCTCGACCGTCTCGACGAGTCCGAGGAGATAAACGCCTGCACGGTGAAAATCAAGGTGAACGCCGACGTATAAGAGGAAGACTGGCTTCTCCTGTTCAAAAACGAAACGCACAACCACCCGACGGAAATCGAACCTTTCGGCGGCGCGGCGACCTGCATCGGCGGCGCTATCCGCGACCCGCTCTCGGGGCGTTCGTATGTCTACGGTGCGATGCGCGTGACCGGCGCGGCAGACCCGCTCAAGCCCATTGACGAGACGATAAAGGGCAAGTTACCGCAGAGAAAGATAGTCACGACTGCGGCGGCGGGCTATTCGTCATACGGCAACCAGATAGGTCTCGCGACGGGCATAGTCGACGAGATATATCACCCCGGCTATGCGGCGAAGAGAATGGAGATAGGCGCGGTCATCGCAGCGACTCCCGCAGAGAATGTGCGCCGCGAAGTGCCCGCTCCCGGAGATATTGTTATCCTGCTCGGCGGCTCGACCGGACGCGACGGCTGCGGCGGAGCGACGGGATCTTCGAAGTCCCACACGGTTGAATCGCTCGAGAGCTGCGGCGCGGAGGTTCAGAAGGGCAACGCGCCCGAGGAGAGAAAGCTCCAGAGACTTTTCAGAAACAAAGAGGCCTGTCTGATGATAAAACGCTGCAACGACTTCGGCGCGGGCGGCGTATCGGTAGCTATAGGCGAGCTTGCGGACGGACTTGAGATAGACCTCAACGCAGTGCCGAAAAAATACGAGGGTCTCGACGGCACGGAGCTTGCGATAAGCGAGAGCCAGGAGCGCATGGCGGTTGTTGTTGAGCCGCACAATGTTGACGCTTTCCTCGCGCTGGCGAATAAAGAAAATCTTCAGGCAGTGCCCGTGGCAAAGGTTCAGGCAGAGCCGAGGCTCGTCATGAACTGGAACGGCAAGAAAATTGTTGATATAAGCCGCGAATTTTTGAATTCCAACGGCGCCGACAAGCATATAGACATCACCCCCGAAGCTCCCGCACTCAAAGAAAAGAAGATTTCCGGCTCGTTTGCGGAGAACTACTCGGCGCTCGCATCCGACCTCAACATCTGCTCGAAGCGCGGACTTTCCGAGCGTTTCGATTCGACGATAGGCGCGGGCACGGTGCTCATGCCGTTCGGCGGCAAGAATCAGCTGACGCCCATTCAGGCGATGGTTCAGAAGATATCCGTCGAGAAGAAGCACACCGACGACTGCTCGCTCATGGCGTTCGGCTACAATCCGTTTATAACCGAGCAGAGCCCGTATCACGGAGCGTACCTCGCGGTTATAGAGTCGGTCTGCAAGCTTATTGCCTCGGGTGCAGAGTTCAAGGATGTCTATCTCACATTCCAGGAATATTTCGAGCGCCCCGGCAGAGACGGCAAGCGCTGGGGTCAGCCTTTGGCGGCACTTCTCGGCGCGTTCAAGGCGCAGATGGAACTCGGCATCGGATCCATAGGCGGCAAAGACTCAATGAGCGGCTCGTTTGAAAATCTCGATGTCCCGCCTACCCTCGTCTCGTTCGCCGTAACAACGGAAAAGACCTCTTCAATAGTCTCGCCCGAGTTCAAATCGGCAGGTCACAAGGTTGTTTTCATCGCACCGGAAAAAGACGAAAACGGTCTGCCGAAGACCGACTCGCTTATAGATGTATTCTCCCGCGTCACCGGGCTTCTTCGCTCGGGCAAGGCGGTCGCCTGCTACACCCCCGGCATGGGCGGCATAGCGGAGGCGGTCATGAAGATGGCGTTCGGCAACGGCATCGGCTTTGAATACAGCAAAGATATTACGCTCGAAAAGATATTCGGGCTCAGCTACGCGGGCTTCATTCTCGAGCTTGCGGACGGCGCAGAAGAAACAGGCACGCTTCTCGGTTATACGAACGACAGCGGCTGCATCAGCCTTAACGGCGAGAGCATCGCTCTTTCGAAGCTCCTCGGAATATATGAAAACAAGCTCGAAAGCGTCTACAGCTGCAATATTGAAAACGCCGGCAAGGGCGCGGAGAACTTCTCATATGAAACTGTCGAGCGCAAGGCTCCCGCGATAAAAGTCGCAAAGCCGCGCGTGCTCATCCCGGCGTTCCCCGGCACGAACTGCGAATACGACAGCGCAAAGGCAGTACGCGACGCGGGCGCAGAGCCGGAGATAATTGTTATAAACAACCTCAGCGCGGACGGCATCAGCCGCAGCGTCGAAAAATTTGCGGACGAGCTTCGCTCCTCGCAGATGATATTCATCCCCGGCGGCTTCTCCGG
>DKDF01000053.1:2574-2719 GCA_002451755.1 Ruminococcaceae bacterium UBA6855 | reverse complement strand
AGGGCTGCAAGCGCTTCCTCGAGAGAGTCGCTTCCCTGTCGGATATCGCCGAGGGCACCGGCACGACGAAGAAGCTCGAATCGATAATGAACAAGACCGTCAAGAAGGTCTCGCAGGATATTGAGGACATGAAGTTCAACACCGC
>DKDF01000053.1:0-2449 GCA_002451755.1 Ruminococcaceae bacterium UBA6855 | reverse complement strand
TCTGCCCGTTCGCTCCGCACCTGTGCGAGGAGATGTGGGAGCAGCTCGGCGAAGAGGGTCTCTGCTCGACCGCGAAGTGGCCCGACTACGACGAGAGCAAGTGCGTTGACGACGAGATTGAGATCGCCGTTCAGGTCAACGGCAGAGTCCGCGACCGCTTCACCGTGCCCGCCGATATCGAGGCTGCCGACGCGATTGCCAGAGCCAAGGAGCTCGACAAGGTCAGGGAGTTCACCGACGGCATGGCGTTTATAAAAGAGCTCTATGTCCCCGGCAAGCTCGTCAACCTCGTTGTAAAGCCGCAGTAAAAAAGGATATTTTAATCAAAAATAAAAAATCCCCCCAAGCGGTTGACAATAAAATTCACCTGTTGTATAATTAGAGGCAAGCTTATGCTAATTAGCCCTTGCAATTGCAGCGGAGGGAGGGAATATTAATGAGTCAGGTCAAAGTTAAAGAGAACGAATCTCTCGAGAGCGCACTCAAGCGTTTCAAGAGACAGACTTCCAGAGACGGAGTTATCCAGGAGGTCCGCAAGAGAGAGCACTATGAGAAGCCTTCGGTCAAGAGAAAGAAGAAGTCTGAGGCGGCTCGCAAGCGCAAGTACAAATAAGTACCTGCACTGTACAACTGTACATTTAAAGGCGGTGGGAAAGGGATTTCTCACCGCTTTTTTTAGAAGTACCCTAAGGAGGAACAGAGAATGATTTTCGACAAGTTTCTTTCGCTTCTGCCGTCGGAGCTCGACGGCGCGCTGATAATGTCCGAGGAGAACAGGCGCTATTTCACCTCGTTCCCGTCGACTGACGGCGTTCTGCTCATTTCGAGAAACGGCACGGTATTCCTCACCGACTCGCGCTATGTCGAGGCGGCGCAGAAGAAGATAACCGTCTGCCCCGTCAGACTCACAAAAGATCTGAGCACCGAGCTGCCGCAGCTGATGAGCGAATTCAAAATAAACAACCTCGCCGTTGAGACAACGAGGCTCACCGTCGCCCAGTTCGAGGAGTTCACAAAGTGGATGCCCGACACAGGCATCTGCACCGAGAACTACGCCGACCGCGCGATAGACGCGCTCAGGATGGTAAAATCCGACGGCGAAGTGAAGCTCGTTTGCGAGGCGCAGGCGATAGCCGAGCGCGCATTCGACCATATACTTGAATTTATAAAGCCCGGCGTGACCGAGCGCGAAATTCAGCTCGAACTCGACTACTATATGCTCCGAAACGGCGCGGAGGCGCTCTCGTTTGAGACTATCGCAGTCAGCGGAGTCAACTCCTCGATGCCGCACGGCGTGCCCTCGGACAAAAAAATTGAAAACGGCGACTTCATCACCATGGACTACGGCGCGGTCGTCGGCGGATACCACAGCGACATGACGCGAACCGTCGCAGTCGGCTCCGTAAGCGAAGAGCAGAAAAAGATATACAACACCGTCCTCGAGGCTCAGCTCGCCGCGATGGAGAAGATGGCTCCCGGCGTCTCCTGCGCCGACGCGGACAAAGCCGCGCGCGATGTCATAACCGACGCGGGCTACGGCGAATTCTTCGGCCACGGCACGGGGCACGGAGTCGGCGTTGAGATCCACGAGCAGCCGCGCGTATCGCCCCGCTCGAAAGAGATTCTCGCCCCCGGACATCTTGTCACTGCGGAGCCCGGCATCTATCTGCCCGGACTTTTCGGAGTCAGAATAGAAGACATGGTACTCATCACGGAGGACGGCAGCCGCGGACTCACCCACGCGCCGAAAGAACTCATTATACTCTAAAATATTTCCCCGTATGCAGGACATACGGGGAATTCTGTTTTATATGCGAACTTCGTTTGCCTGATTTTCGGCTCCCCTGCTTCGCTCAGGGTGCGGCGACTCGACTCACCGATGCCGCGCGAGCGGCATGCAATCTTTGTAAAGATTTATTCTGCCGACCGTAGGGGCGGATATCATCCGCCCGCGAAGTTTGCAGCGATTCTTGTCTTTTGCAACTTGTAGGGACAGCCCTTGCGGCTGTCCGCTATCGGCGCAGCCGATACAACAATTTTGATTTGTTTATAATTGACTCACTACATTCGCGTCCTACTATAATCAAATGATATATACTTTGCCTGCCTTTCGGCTCCCCTGCAGGGGAGCTGGCTCGCGAAACCGAGACTGAGGGGTTGTTTCGCTTCGCTCAAGGTAATAGGTAAAAGTGAATAGTGAAAAAGTACGCGATATGAGCGGATATCTCCGACCGTGAAGTCTGTACAAATTTATTGACACGCACTTCGTAGGGTGCGGCGACTCGACGCACCGCTGCCGCGCAAGCGGCACAAAAAGCAACCACCCAACTTTCCTGTCCATAGGCTCCCCTGCAGGGGAGCTGGCTCGGCAAAGCCGAGACTGAGGGGTTTATTTCGCTTTGCTCAAAGTAAGTAGGGGCGGATATCATGTCAAGAGAAACATGGTAAA
>DKDF01000058.1:2540-10970 GCA_002451755.1 Ruminococcaceae bacterium UBA6855 | reverse complement strand
GCGAGCAGGAATCCCGGGAATTTGATAACATCTATAAAGACATTGTATTTTCTGTTGAAAAGAAGGTCGGCGACAAAGTAGAACGAGATCTGCTCGGGTATCTTGCAGATAAGGAAGAAGATATTCGCAAAGAAGAGCATGAGCAGAGGTCGGTTTTTGAACAGGAGCGCGAAGCACTCCTTGACGCTCGGCGTGTCGGACTGGTGCTGAGCGCGCTCGCGTGTGTTGTGATATGTAAGGCGCGTGAGCACGACTATGAACACGGCGGAGATTATCGCGGAGGTCAGATATGCCTGCGGGGTGTGATCCTTGAAATAGGGGAGCAGAGCCGCGCCCGCGACGAAAACCTGCGGCAGAGCGCCGACGACGGAGCGGGTTATTGAGCTGACTCCGAAGAGCTTCGTTCGCTCGATTCCGCTCGGGGTTATCGAAAAGGCGAGAGCGCCCATCGGGATATCAAACGCCGTGTAGGTGACGTCGAGCATGATGAAAAGGAAGGTAGTGTAAATGATGTTGAACACGGGACTCGCGTTCGCGCTGCCGACGAAGAACAGCACCATGACGAGCGAAACGAACAGCGGCGCCCACTTGATATAGGGGCGCATCTGACCGTCCTTCGTCCTCGTCTTGTCAACGATAACGCCCATCATCGGGTCGTTTATCGCGTCGAAGATGCCGCAGAAAAACCTGATCTTTGACGCAACGCCCATGGGGTTCGGGAGCTTTTTGAAAAGAACGTCGGTCAGGAAGAAGTTTATGTACTTCGAGCTGGTCATGCTCGTGTTCATGCCCTGCGCGCCGCGGCCGAGGGCATAAGAGAGCGTCTCTTTCCAGGTCAGTACAGTCTCTTCTCCGACATCGCTCTTGACGATTTTTGAGTTGAGAAAATCGGATACTTTGCTCACTTCATCATCTCCAGATAAAAATTGAAACAATTATGTAATCATATTATATAACCTGTATCTACGAAAGACAAGAAACAAATAAGCAAAAAATGTCTGATTTAAACGAAAAAATAAAAAAGTATATATTTTTTATGTCGGAGTTTACTTTTTGCGCCCGTCTTGGTATTATTATGTATGGATAAATAAACTTGAAACGGAGGAGTTTCAGTGTCAAAAAAATCAAGGTTGCGATAATCGGATGCGGCGCGATAGCGAACTCTGCGCATATCCCCGCATATATGAAAAACGAAAAGGCGGAGATAAAGTATTTCTGCGATATCATCCCCGAGAGAGCGGACGCTGCGGTCGAAAAATACGGCTGCGGAAAAGCGGTCTATGACTATCACGAGATACTTGACGATCCGGAGCTTGATTCCGTCTCCGTCTGCACCCACAACGACCTGCACTCGGTCATAGCTATAGACTTCATGCGAGCTGGCAAGGATGTCCTCAGCGAGAAGCCCGCCGCGCGCGTGCTCTCCGAGGCGCTCGAGATGCAGAAGGTCTCCCATGAGACGGACAGAATTCTCAGCATCGGCGTGTGCAACCGCTTCGGCAACGCGGTCAATCATATAAAGGATCTTATAGATGCAGGCGAGCTCGGCGAGGTCTACCATGTCTATGCGAGCTTCCGCGCGAACCGCTCCATCCCCGGCATCGGCGGCGACTTTACACGCAAGGCGGCGTCCGGCGGCGGTGCGCTGATAGATTGGGGCGTGCATTATCTCGACCTCATTCTCTATTGCTGCGGCGAGCCAAAGCCCCTGACCGCATCGGGCGAGGCGTTCTGCAAGCTCGGCAAGAACATAAAAGACTATGTCTATACGAATATGTGGGCTGAGAATACCGCCGACAAGGACGGCGTTTTCGATGTTGACGATTCCGTCACCGGCATTGTCAGAACAGACGGTCCGACCATAACTTTCAACGGCGCGTGGGCGGAGAACATCGGCGAGGATGAGACATATATAGATTTCATCGGCGACAAGGCGGGCATAAGGCTCGAATACGGCGAGGGCTTTGTTATCTATTCCGTCAAGAACGGCATGCTCATGCGCAGCGAGCCGAAGTTCAGAACGAACAATTTCTACGAAGCAGAGATAAATTCGTTTGTCGACTGCGTTATAAATCATGAGCATAACCGCGCCGATATCGATCTCGCCATCGGAACTTCCAAAATAATGCAGGCGATATATGACTCGTCCGAGCTGCACAGAGAAGTCGTTATCGACTGATTGCTTGAAAATCGACGGAATTTGTGCTATACTCGCCAAAAAGAGGTGATTTGATTGAAGATCTCCACAAAGGGACGCTATGCCATGCGTCTGCTTATCGATTTGTATGAAAATCAGGGCGACGGCTTCGTTGCCCTCAAGGATATTGCCGCAAGGCAGGATATATCGAAAAAATATCTCGAACAGATTGTGCCCGCTTTAACGGGCGACGGGGTTTTGAAGACTTCGCGCGGATTTCAGGGCGGCTACCGTCTTGCACGCGAGCCGGAGGATATCCCTGTCGGCGAGATACTGCGCCTCACCGAGGGCAGCCTTGCGCCCGTGGCGTGCCTCGACAGTAAGTCGAACGAGTGTCCGCGCTGCGCGGATTGTTTGACTCTGCCGCTCTGGCAGGGACTCGAGCGCGTTATCAATGAATATCTCGACGGCGTGAGCCTGCGCGATGTCATTGACGGGAATATAAAATAAGATATGTTTTTTCGGAAGCCGCTGTGTTTTGCAGCGGCTTCTGACTTTTTTATGCGGGACACGCATAGATATATAGCAGACAAAAAACAAAGGAGAAATAAAAAATGAAACGCCTTTTTGCCTGCATTGTTCTTTTTTGCCTGCTCTGTTCATGCGCCCTGACTCCCGCGAAACTTCCGGAACAGACGAGCGATAGCACAGCGGAAACTTCCGCCGTTTACACTCCGAAGCCCGATGAGATTCGCGCCGTGTGGATAAGCTGCTACGAGCTGCCGGATGCAGCTCAGGGCGAAGAAAAATTCCGCGAGCGGGCGGAGGAGATGTTTAATAATGTCGCCGATATGAAGCTCAACACGGTTTTTGTCCATGTCCGCGCCTTTGCCGATGCCGTCTATCCGTCGAAGCTTTTTCCGTGGTCAAAATATTCCTGCAAGGGGAGTGACCCGGGCTTCGACCCGCTGAAAGTGATGGTCGAATGCGCCCATAGAGCAGGACTCAAAATTCACGCGTGGATAAATCCGTTTCGCGTCAGCTCGTCCGATAATATTGACTCTCTGCCGCAGGGGAGCCCGGCGAAAAAGCTCATCGGTACGGATGCTGTTATCCAACTCAAAAACGGGATATATTTTGACCCCGCGTCAACCGATGTCCACGCGCTGATATATGACGGCGTGCGCGAAATTTTGGACGGCTATGAGGTCGACGGCATACATATCGACGACTATTTCTACCCCACGCGCGACGAGAGCATAGACCGCGCGGAATACGAAGCTTATGTCTCCGACGGCGGGGATAAAGGACTCAACGAGTGGCGGCGCGACAGCGTCAGCGCGTTTGCTGCGGGTCTTTATTCGCTCGTCAAAAGCTACGGCAGCGACAAGATATTTTCGATAAGCCCCGCGGGCAACATCGACGGCAACGAAAACGCTCTGTTCGCGGATGTCGAGCTGTGGCTCTCGACTCCGGGCTATGCCGATTATATTATTCCGCAGGTCTATTTCGGCTTTGAAAATCAGTCTCTGCCGTTTGAAAAAACAGCAAAACGCTGGGCTTCTGTCTCCGACGGGCGCGTCGGGATAATCTGGGGTCTTGCCGCCTATAAGTGCGGGACTCAGGATAAAAACGCTCGGTCGGGGAGCTCCGAGTGGGCGGAGAACAGTGATATTATCGCCCGCCAGCTGTCTTTCGTCCGTCCGCTCAATGCCTATTGCGGATTCGCGCTTTTTTCATATTCATATATGTTCGGAAAAATCAACGAAAACGCAAAAAAAGAAATGCAAAATCTCGAAAATATGTTATAATATATACTGTCTTATTATAAATTGGGGATATCATATCCTTTTTGGCGAAAACTTTTCTGACGGAGGGCAAACGAAATGACGAAAGGAAAGAGAAATGCCGTAATAGTAATGTCAGTCGCTGTTCTGCTGCTCCTTAGCATGGCGGTGAGCGCGGGCATAGTCGGCACGGATAAAATCCTGTCGTTCCTCGGCGGCAAAAAGCCGGGCACGACAGAAGTCACCGGCGATGACGGCAGCAATGTCCAATTCGTCACCTCGCGACCCGCGAAGCTTTCCGCAATTTTTGTCAGAACGGACAAGCTCGGTCTTTCGTCCTCTTCTGATATAAAAACGAACTCCGATATAATAGCGAAAGCGGCGGAGGATATAAAAAATAAGGGCTTTGATTCGGTGTTTATTGCAGTCCCCGAAGAGAGCGGATTTGCCTGCTCGGACGGGAAAATAGATGTCATTTCAGTGCTCTCAGAAAAGGCGAAAGAACAGGGACTTTATGTCTGCCTTGTTTACGGCGGTACCGAGTTCGGAAAAGACGAATTATCTTCGCTCGGAAGCAGTTTCGACTGCGTGGCGTTCTCCGGCGATATGACCGCCGAGCAGAGAAAGAGCGCTGTCGGCACTCTCCATTCCGAAAATAAAAAAGTCAGCGCGGCGCTCTTTGCCGATGCTTCAAATGCGGCGGACTGCGCGGCTGTGCTCGACTCAAGATTCGCGGATTTTCTTATAAGCTTTCCGGCGGACAAGTCCTCGGCTGGCGAAAAATATGTCTCTTCGCTCGAGCAGGTGAACGACTCCGCGCGCGGGAGCGGGCTGAGCTTCGCGGCGGCTGTGCGTGCGGATCTCTTTGCATCCGACGGCACGGACGAGGCGATGATGATAACCGAACAGCTCGATGCCTGCGATTCGCTTGACTCCTGCATGGGAACGGTCATGTACGACTATGAGTTCTTCTCGTCGGATAATTCCCTCGCTTCGGCTGTTCTCAAATATATCGCGGAGCGCAGCCGCGAGGAGCTTGAAAAAGACTTTGAGCTCAGAAATTTTGAGGGCAGCACAAAGACCACAAACGAATCGAAAATCACTTTTACAGGTTCCAGCAGCCCGCTGAGTCCCTTGAAGCTCAACGGCAAAGATGTAAAACGCGAAGCAAACGGCGATTTCTCGTTCGAATCCGAACTCAAGGTCGGAAAGAACGAATTCAGCTTTGAACATAAGGGAAAGACTCATAAATATACCGTTACATATGAAATAAAAATACTCGAGTCGATGACCCCGACAAAATCTATGGAAGTGCCGGGCGGCAGCAGCATCACCGTCACCGCGACCGCACTCAAGGGCTCGGATGTTACGGCGAGCCTCGGCGGCACGAAAGTGAAGCTCAAGCAGCAGTCTGATTTTGTTCAGGACGAAAACGGCACAAAGCTCGACGAAAACTCGGATTTCGCCGTCTACAGCGGCAAGATTTCAATTCCCGCGAGCACATCAAAAGTGCAGTCGCTCGGAAGAATAAAAGTATATGCGAGCTTCAACGGACTCTCCGCCACGATGAGCGGCGCGAGCGTCAGCGTCAGCGCGGTTATTCCGACTCCCGACCCGACCCCGACCCAGCCGGATACCACCGAGCATCCGTCAACCGATAAACCGTCCGACACTACCGACGGAGGCACGGGCGGCAATGTCGATTTCGACCCGTCAAAGATGCTCACTCCTTATGCCTATGCGGGTGTTGCGGGCAGATCGAAGATGTGCGAGATAACCTCGCTCTGCGAGACTATGCCCGCTAATGTAGTTGACGACTGCGTGCCGTACAGCTCTCCGCTCCCGGCGGGAACGTTTGATTATATTTCGAGCGAATATACTTACGGCGGCAGCAAATATTACCGCCTCGCCAGCGGCAGAAATATACTTGCGAGCAAGACAAAATTGATAGCTCAGGGCTACAATCTTCCGCAGAACAAGGTGTCTGTAGTTTCGAGCTCTTCAAACTCCGACGCGACTACTATAAAATTCGGCTTCACATGGAAAGTTCCGTTCAATGTCGCGGTCAAGAACCAGTCGTATATCCCTTCGTCGCAGGCTTCGGGCGGCTCGCTCTATGCCGTGACGGCGTTCAATGGGAAATATGTTGATATCACCTTCAGCCATTCCGGCAATGTTGTCGGCAAAGTCAATGTCTCCGGCAGCAAGATAGTCTCCGCCGCCCAGTGGATAACGGACAGCAAGGCGAAAACGCTGACCTTGCGCCTGACCCTCAAGACCCCCGGCAGATTTTACGGCTATTCCGTCGGATATACTTCGGACGGCTGCCTTACACTCAAAATCAAGGCGAAGCCCGCTTCGTCGCTCAGCGGCAGCGTCATTATGATAGACGCGGGTCACGGCGGCAACGATTCCGGCGCGATATGCGCATATAACCCCAACAGCTCCAAAAAATACGAGAAGCAGATAAACCTGCTCCTTGCCCAGAAGATAAAAGCGAAGCTCGAAGCCCGCGGTGCAACTGTAATTATGACGCGCTCTAATGACACATATGTTTCTCTCGACGCCCGCGCGAATATGGGCAGGACGAAGAACCCCGATATGTTTATCGCCGTCCACTGCGACTCGAGCGAGAGCGCAAGTCCGATGGGCACTACTGCATATTACTATCAGGCATATTCGTTCCCGCTGGCGTCAGCTGTTCATAAGCGGATAGTCTCCGCCTATAAGAGCAGCATATATTCGGGCGCAGGCTCGGCGACTCTGAATAAGATAGACCGCGGCACGAATATGTATCCGTTCCGCGTGACGAGAATCGAGGAGTGCCCCGCCGTGCTCATAGAATACGGCTTCGTCAGCAATATCAGCGAGTGCAAGCTCCTCTGGTCGGATTCCGTCCAGGAGAAGCTCGCTCAGGCGACGGTCGACGGCATCGCCGATTACATCGCCTCGAACTGATTTTGCTCTTTCGGCTCGAATTTTCTTTTGAGCGCGAGGCACAGGTATTCCGCCGGGAAATAGAGAATGAACCAAACTGCCGAAAACGGCAGGCAGATTTGCCCGAGAAAATTCAGCGGCATATTCGAATAGTCCCAGACATCCTGCCCGAGCAGAATGTTGAATATCACCCCGGCGATAAGCTCGATGCAGGTTATCACGAGCGCGCCTATCATGCCGCCTATCACGGGGTGAAGCGCGGCGAGCCAGTCGCTCAGAAGATAAAAAATCAGCAGCACCGAGCCGCCGGCTACGGACATCGACCAGTGCGTGTAGCCGCGGAAAATCACCTCGACGAGGTTGTATATTACCGCGCCGAGGAGAAAGACAAAGACATAGCGAAACCCGTTTTTCAATATCATCACCGAGCTTATTTTTGACCGCAGATGCTTCGATATTCCGCGTTTGCGGCGGTGGAAAACCTTTTCAAAAAAGGAGAATATCCGTGCTCAAAAATATGTCTATCAGAAACAAACTTGTCGTGTCCAATATGCTTATGGTCATCATCCCCGTGGCTATTATAACCGCGGTCATATTGCTGACCACATTGTCCATAACATATTTTTCGACATCGAAGATGTCGTTCGACCCGTCGTTCGGCTCTTACCTGCTTTATAAGACGCAGTTCAATGTCTCATCGCTTGAGGACAAGATAAAGACCCCGAAAAAGAGCGATACCGACAGGCTCGGCGCGATGGATAAAAAGCGTATCGCGCCGCTCAGAGCGGGGATAACCAAGTCCGGCAGCGGCATGGAGGACAGAATAAGCGACGCCGTTCTCGGCGCATGTGCGAATATTCAGAGAGACGGCTCGGATATTATGATTCTCGCGAACGACGAGATAATATACAAGACTGTAGAAGCGGATGTCTATGAGATGGTCGGCGCGGTTATTGATATCTGTGGCAAGAGCCTGAGCGATATTAACAGCCCGTTCGTCACCTCAGACGACAGCGGAACGGTCGTCACCGATGTCTTTTCCGTCGAGGGTGAGGGCGTTGTGAAAATAATCGTCGTCAACAAAAATCTAAACGCAATCGTCAGCTCCGGAGTCTACAGCGGCAGCTCCGAGATACCGATAAAGGGCAACAATGTCATCGCCATCGCAGCGGTCGTTGCGGTCGTCGCGATAATCATAACAAACGGTTTGCTCGTCATTCTCATGCTCAAGAGCATCATGGAGCCGATGACCATACTCCAGACGGCTACCCATGAGCTGCGCGACGGCAACCTCGACTATAAAGTGCCCTACAGCTCCAAAAACGAGATAGGTCAGGTCTGCGCGGATTTCGAAGAGATGCGCCAGCGGCTCAAGGAGTCGGTCGAGCAGCAGCAGAAATACGAAGAGAACAGAATGCAGCTCATCGCCGGCATCTCGCACGATCTCGGCACCCCGCTGACCACTATAAAAGGCTACGCCTCCGGCATACTTGACGGCATCGCCGATACGGATGAGAAAAAGATGCGCTATGTCGGGGTCATTTATGACACCGCGCAGGGCATGGATAG